>NZ_JBIKBQ010000018.1:0-37911 GCF_058122085.1 Luteolibacter sp.
TGGGGAGATCAAGTTCTCGTATCAAATGTCCATCAGCCAGCCCGCTGAGATTTTAACAATTTAACGGAAAGAAAAATTTCCCCATCAACTCACCTAGATAGTTTGAATCACCTGCAACTCGTTTCAGGAGCTCGACAAGTCGGCTAACTTCATTTTCATCAATCGATGCGAACAAATGACCGTATGGAGAAAGGTGCTGAAAAATTTCGACGAGACGATTTTCCATCATGGTCGCCCAACTCGAATGGGCGTGCGAATCTTTATAAGGAAACCCGTCGCTGCCGGTATTGTAGGGCGGATCGATGTAAGCGCATTTTACCGATTTGCTGACTAAAGCTCGCGAGGAAACTAACCCTTGAAAGTTTTCCGCATGCACGAGCAGACCATTGCATTGCTCATCAAAATTCGTAATGACTTGAATGACCCGAGCTTTGAACCCCCTGGAGAAATTCGATGTATCTAGAACCAGATGACTCTGGGATTTCAGAAATCCAACGCTCAGCGGGGATGAGTAACCTACTGCTGCGGATTGAAGTAGATCACTAGAAGCTTTCGTTTTAATTTCATTGATTGCAAACAACTTTACCCACTCTTCGCGTTGCGCATCACATGCAGCGATTTCTGGATAGAATTCTTCTGGGATGCGGTCGAGCGTGATGCCGTAGTTTGTTTCGACAACGAACTTCTTCTTGAGCCAGAGTTTCTTCTGGAAGTTTTCGATCTGGGCGAGGAAGCGGATGACTTTTCCGGAGATGGTTCGGAGGGCTTTGATCTTGGCGCGGGTTTCCTTCCAGTTGGATTCGGGCGCGTCATCGAGGTCATCGAGGTGGACGACTTCGTTCTTGATGAAGAAATCCAGTTCGCGGCGGAGGAAGCCGCCAAGGTCCTTGTGGATGAAGTAGTCGAAGGAGTTCTTGCCGGTGTATTCACCGAGGTGCTTGGCGAGGATGCTGCGGCCGCCCTTTTGTTTGCCGGTGTAGGTGGGATCGTTGGCGGCCAGGCCGGTGAACGGGCCTTTCGCATGTTCCGCTAGAATCGTGGCGGCGGCGGCTTCGTTGAGTGCGGTTTGTTTCTCGGCTTTGCCGATGGGGAGGTGGGAGAAGGAGAGGATTAAGTTTTCAGTTTTCAGTTTGGAGTTTTCAGGAAGAGAAGAATCCTGATGTAAACCTTGATAGACGAAGCGGCGTTCCTGGCCGGCGACGGCTTTGTTGTTGTCCTTCTCGGCGTCGGCCTCGGTGAGTTTGAAGGTGACGGTCGGCCGGGTGTCGGGTTTGTCGTCCTTGGGCGCGGGGCCGAGTTTGAAGGAGTAGTCGCGGTAGGTTTCGGCGGACTTGATGTAGTATTGATCGGCGTTCGCCCAATGGAGTTTCACTTCCTCGCCTTCGTAGGGAATGGCGTAGGTGTCCTTCTTGTAACGGCGCAGCGAAAGGAAATCGCCGTCCTTGTAATAGCGACCGAAGAAGGTGGTGAGCAGGGAGAAAGTCTCGTGGGTGATGGCGGTGGGATCGCCACCGGCGCTGGCAATCTTGTCGCGGAGTTCCTTCACCTTGGGCGCGGTGGAAATCATCGCGTCATCGAAGCCACCGGCGCGGAGTCCGGCCTCCACTTTTTCGAGTTCCGCGATCAGCTCGCCGGTTCCGGTTTGCAGGGCTTCGGCGAGGATGGCTTCCACCTGCGGTTCGAGGCTGTCGAGGAAGCCTTCGATTTCGACACGGCGGGCGTTGAGAATTCGATAGATGCCGAAGTCGAGTTCGGCGGCGGCATCGAGCTGGAAGAGTTCGGCGAGTTTCTTGCGGAGATCGGAGAAGGCGGACATTAGGAAGAATGGATGAAGGGCGAAGGATGAATTTCCTCAAATCACTGCCCACCGGATGGTGAAGAGATGTTGGGTTTGGGTTTTTTGCTGGAGGCGCGATTCCAGCGCGGCGACGAGGGTTTTGCGCTTGTCCTCGATCTCGTCTTCGATCTCGAAGATGCGCTGACGCTGGCGGCGCTTGGCTTGTTCCAGCTTGAGGATCTGGTCCTGCATCGCCTTTTCCTCCTGGAGCGTGGGTGCCTGGCGGGAGCGGCGCTGGAGGTCGCGGATCTGGCGTTTCAGGTCTTCGAGCTGTTTCTGCGAAGCGAGCTCCATGTCCTCGGCCCATTGGTCGAGCTGGTCGCGGGCCTGTTGGAAATGGCGGTGGTTGGTTTCGAGGGAACGGTTGAGCGTGGCGGCGAGGTGGCGTTTCGCCTCGGCGGCGAGGCGTTCTGGTGACTCGGGAAAAGAAGAGCTGGGACAGGAAGTCCCGGCTACGGTGAAGAGCTTCTCGCAGGTTTCCTGATTGAGATCTTGGCCGTCGTCGTCGAAGGCGGAGAAGAGCAGGTATTCCTCGCGCTCCAATGAATCGATGCGGAGCTGCTGGAGGGTGAGCCAGCCGGATTTCCCCTTGAGCTGCTCGACGACGCTGATCTTGGCGGGGTGGCGGGTGATGTCGAAGACGACCTCCGCCAGCGGGCACGGGTGGCCTTTTCCCTGCGCGACGGTGTGCTCCCCGAGCGGATGATTCAGGCGATAGAGAAACTCGCCGGGGATGTTGGCGCGGCCTTTTTGGATAAGCCGGTAATGGCCGGGGCGCGCGGCGGTGATCGGCGACTCGCGAAGTTCGAAGGCGAGTGCGTCGTCATCGAAAGCGGCGGAATCCCTCAGTTCGAAACGGCTGAGCGCCCAGAACAACCGGCCGATGCGGTCGAGTTGCAGACGCGCGCCTTCCAGCCGGACCTTGAGGCGCTCGTGGACGTCTTCGTCGAAATGATCGAGCAGCATCTGCCGGGTCTCGCTCATGCGGGACTGGATTTGCTGGTCGAGTTCTTCCCGGAGCTGTTCGAAGGCGGCTTTGATTTCCTCGGAGGAGCGGCACTGTTGATAGATCTCAAGCACGCGGCGCTCGAAGTCGATGGTGCCATCGACCAGGCCGAGGATGTCGTCGGAGGTGTCGAAGAGCGTGGAGAACAGGTGGAACTTGGTTTCGAGAAGTTCGTGGACGCGGAGGTCAGCCTCGTTGCGCTGGTTGAGAAAATTGATGACGACCACGTCGTGTTCCTGGCCGTAGCGGTGGCAGCGGCCGATGCGTTGCTCGATGCGCTGCGGGTTCCACGGCAGGTCGAAGTTCACGACGAGAGCGCAGAACTGGAGGTTGATGCCTTCCGCGGCAGCTTCGGTGGCGATGAGGATTTCGGCGGAGTCGCGGAAGGCGTCGATGATGGCGGTGCGGGAATCGACGGCGCGGGAGCCGGTCATGCGGCCGGTGTCGCGGTTGCGCGCGGCCCAGGATTCGTGGATTTTCTTGGAATCCGGATCGTTGTTGGAGCCGTTAAAAATGGCGACTTTTCCGTGGTGGCCGTTCGCTTCGAGGAATTCCTTGAGAAAGGTCTGGGTGCGGCGGGACTCGGTGAAAATGACGGCTTTCTGCGGGGCGGGCGGGTTCATCGCCGCCATTTGCGCGAAGCCGATTTCGAGGGCTTTCAGCAAGGCATGGCTCTTGGTGTCCACGCCGATGCTGCGCGCCCAGCGGATGTAATCTTCGAGTTCGGCGATTTCCTTTTTGAGCTTCACCGGGTCAATTGGCTCTGCAGCGGCGGGATTTTCCTCCGGGGCTTCGGCATCGTCGGCTGTGACTTCGGCGTCTTCCGCGTCTTCGAGGAGTTCGTCCAGCAACTCGGCGTCGAGGTCGTCACCGGCGATGAGTTGGTCGAAGAGGTTGGAGTTGTTTTTCGCATCCTCCTGAATCCGGAGAAGCCGGTCTCGCATCATTTCCAAGGTCCCGGCCAAGGCACGGGGCGAGGAGGAGAGCACCTTGCGGACGAGCAGGACGATGAGATGGCGCTGCCGCTGTGGCATGGCGTAGCTGTCCTCGCGCTGGAGGTAGCTGGAGACGGTTTCGTAAAGTTTGTGCTCCTGCTCGCTGGGAGTGAACGGGCGGGTGAGCAGGCGGCGCTGGGTGTATTTGACATACTCCAAGACCTGGCTGCGGAGCGTGCGATGGCAGAAAGTGGCGAGCCGCTCGCGCAGGCTGGCCAAGTCGCCGCCGGCGTTTGCGAACTGGGTGCGGAAGGATGGGAGGTCGCCGAAGAGGCGATCATCGATCAGGGTGGACAGGCCGTAGAGTTCGACCAGCGAGTTTTGGAGCGGGGTGGCGGTGAGGAGGATTTTCTTGCGGCTCTCGGTGGCGCTGCGGATCGCCTGACCGAGGCGGTTGCTCTCGCGGTAGCAGTTCCGGAGCTTGTGGGCCTCATCCATCACGACGAGGTCCCACGGAATCGGCTGGATCACCCCGGCCATGCGGGCGGCATAGTGATAGGAGCAGATGACGATTTGATTTTGCTCGAAGGGCGAGGCGTGGCCGTCCCGCTGAAAATTGCGGTAGGAATGGGCATCGAGAATGACGGAGGGTAAGTTGAATTTTTCCTCAAGCTCCAAGGCCCACTGTTTCCGCAGGGAGGCGGGTGTGATGATGAGCAGCTTCCGGTGGTCTTCTGCCCAGGATTGGCAGAGGACGAGACCGGCCTCGATGGTTTTGCCGAGGCCGACTTCATCGGCGAGCAAGACGCCTTTGGAGAGAGGCGACCGCAGCGCGAACATAGCGGCCTCGATCTGGTGGGGATTGAGTTCGACGGTGGCGTCGAAAAGCGCCCGTCCCAAGCGATCCACCCCCTCACCGCCAGTGCGGCTGAGTTCGTGGGCGTAGTATTTCGCGTGGTAGGGGGTCATCGGCAGCCTTTGCTGGTGATAGCCTAGAAAGACATTTTTTGTCAGGCAAGCCGCGATGACGTATTGGCCATAATAGCGAAAGAAAGGCCAAATATTTATTCCGAGAGATACTCAATAGACATGATTTCGACACGACGAACTCCTGATTTCCGCCGCTTCCGAGCATCCCCTATCTTCGAAGGGTGATTGATTACGAGGATATTCCACGCCTGCTGGCGACCATCGGCAAAGATCGGCGCTGGCTCGCCAAACAGCTGAAGCTCAGCGACAACACGATCCGCCAGTATCTCGGCCCGAAAGGGAAACGAACGGTGGAGCTGATGGAGGAGATCGAGCGGGTGATCACCCTGGAAACGGCACGGCGACGCGAGACGCGGCCCGAAGCGCCGCCGTGGAACGTGCTTTTCCGGACGGCGGAGGAGTTCGACAAGGCGGACCGGGCGAGCCGGGCGGCGAAGGCGGAGAGCCTGACGGAGTTCTGCCGGGCGGCGATCCTGGAGCGGGCGGAGGGGATTCTGGCGCAGAAGGAGCGCGGCGGGCGCTGAAGAGGAAAACAGCACGCCTCATGTTTGGTGGAAATGCGATGGACCAGAAGGCACGAGGCGAGACGCCTCCGCAACGGTCTGCCGCGAGACGCGTCAGCCACTTTTCGGATCGCCGCGAAAGCGGTGGTAGTGCCGGGGACGAGTGGGACGAAGAGGACGGGGTTTCGCGGCGACCGGTGATCGCCGCCACGCTGCGCGCGGCAAGCAACCCGTTGGGGAGGGAATGCAAAGGGCTCTCGGAGTCCGGATCAAGGTCCGCGATGCAGACGCCGGAATTCGCAATGCACGGGCGTGAATAATTCGATCCCGAGGCCACCGGCCCGTGTTTCCACTGCCTGTGCGCGATGTCAGGCACCCCGTTACGCGATGTACGGACCCCCGTTACGCGATGTTCGAACCCCCGTTACGCGTGGAACGGGTGCCTGTTCCCCATGTACGGACCCCCGTTACGCGTGGAACGAGTGCCTGTTCCCCATGTACCGACCCCCGTTACGCGATGTTCGGGTGCCCGTGCGCGATGTATGGGCACATGTGCGCGATGTCCGGGCAATCTTGCGGACTCGACACCCGGCGGGAGCAGGCTTATAACGAAATCGTCCGACTCCCCCAAAAACCGCCATGTCCGCCGAATTCAAAGACTACTACGCCACCCTCGGCGTATCGCGCGACGCCAGCGCCGCCGATATCAAGAAGGCCTTCCGCAAACTGGCGCGGAAACATCACCCGGACGTCGCCACGGACAAGAAGGCCGCCGAGGCGAAATTCAAGGAAATCAACGAGGCCAACGAGGTGCTGAGCGATCCGGAAAAGCGCCAGAAATACGACAGTCTCGGGGCGGATTGGGAAAATCCCTACGCCGCTGCCGGCGGGCGGCGGCGGGGCGGAGCACCGTTCCAGGAACGCGAGGTCAACTTCGGCGGCACCGGCTTCAGCGACTTTTTCGAGCAGTTCTTCAGCGGTGGCAGCCGCTACGGATTTCCGGAAGCCGGACCCGCCCCAACCGCCCGCGAGCGCCGCGGCAACGACATCGAGGGCGACATCCTCGTCACCCTCGAAGAAATCATGCACGGCGACGTCCGGCCGATTACCCTCCAGATCACCAATCCGCGCACCGGCAAGGCAGAGACGCGCTCCTTCCAAGTCCGCATTCCACTCGGTGTCGTTTCAGGAAAACGCATCCGCGTCCCCGGCCAAGGCGAAGCCGGCAGCGGCGGCGGTCCGGCGGGCGATCTCTATCTGCGGGTGCGCCACGCCGCCCACCCGGATTTCCACACCGAGGGCTCGGACCTGTATTACGATCTCGACCTCGCGCCTTGGGAAGCGGTGCTCGGCACCCAACTCAGCGTGCCCACCTTGGACGGCCCAATCAAACTCCGCGTCCCCGCCGGCAGCGAGAACGGCCAGCAGCTCCGCGTCCGCGGCCGCGGCCTGCCCAAGGGGAAGACCGGCGAGCGCGGGGATTTCCACGCCACCATCACCGTACACCTGCCGACAAAATCCAGCGCCGAAGAACTCGAAATCTGGGAGAAACTCCGCGGGATTTCAAAATTCAATCCACGGACAGAGCCGCCAATCCCCACGTGATACAGGCATTCCTGCCTGTTCTTTCGCTCCCGCCCCCCCCGAAGAGGCAGGCAGGAATGCCTGCATCACGGAGCGGCTGCCTACGCCCGGACTCGTCTGATATTTACAAAAAAAACGCCGCCCGGCATGAAGCCGGACGGCGTGTGGATGTTTCTGGTCTCTCAGGTTCAGGCAACCTTCGAAGCGTGTTTCGCTTCGAGGGCTTTCTTCGCCTGGGCAACGATGGCGGAGAAGGCGGCGGCGTCGGTGATCGCGAGATCCGAGAGGATCTTACGGTCAGCTTCGATACCGGCGGCTTTCAAGCCTTCGATGAAGCGCGAATAGGTCAGGTCCTCGTTGCGGCAGGCAGCGTTGATACGCTGGGTCCACAGACGGCGGAATTGTCCTTTGCGCCTCTTCCGGTCGCGATACTCATAGGTCATCGCCTTGCGGACAGCGTCCTTGGCGTAACGGAAGAGTTTCGAGCGGAAACCGCGGAAACCCTTGGCACGGAGCAGCGTCCGCTTGCGGCGGGCGCGGCTGGCCGGTGAATTAGTGGCACGTGGCATTTAGTTTATTTCAGTTTGAACAGACCGTTGATTTCATTTCCTTCCCCAGTCTCGACTGTTCGTGTCTCCCTCGCGGGATCAGGCTGGGTAAAGGCCGTCCGATTAGCGGACGGGGCTATTGTTCGTTGCTGCGATTTCCAGGTTACCGGGAAAAAGGAAGATTCTCTCTGACGTTTCTAAGGTCAGCATCGGAGACGAGAGCAGCTTGGCCAAGACGACGCTTGCGTTTGCTGTTCTTGCCTTGCAACAAGTGGCGAGCCCCTTGTTTGCGACGCAGAATTTTCCCTGTCCCAGTGACTTTGAAACGCTTGGCAACGGCTTTCCGTGTTTTTGCTTTTCCTCCGACTCTTGGCATGGGACGGGCAAACTAGGGATCCGCGCCTCCTTGGCAAGAGGAAAATAGGATATTTACGAGGGTTTCCACAGCGGGAAAAGCGGCCCGGCGCGACTCTGGCGTCGGTGGAATTTCACGGGCTGGGAACCAACCTTACCTGGCGGATGCTGACGCCCTGCCAGTTGTCCTTCACGGCTTTCAACTCGAAAGAGGTTTCTCCGGCGGGCAAATCAAGCGTGCCGAGCTCGACCTTCTTCCACGTCAGGCCGGGACCGGTGGCTTGGATTTCCACCGGAACGGAAACCTTCTTCACGTCCAAAGTCAGCTTGGCCGGATCCGGCGTGGCGACCTCGGCTTCGACCTTCCATTTCCCGGCCTGCGGCGCGTTGAGTGTGTATTCGATCCTCCAGCCGGGTTTTTTCCAATCCGTCAGATAGGCATCCGGCCCGGAACCCCGCAGCTGGATGTTGCCGCCGACGTCGCCATGCACATCCGCGTCCGCAGCGCCGAACGTCAGGCTGCGATCGGCCGCGGGCGTGATGAAGGCTTGCTGGGTGATGGTGAGCGGGCCGGAGAAATCCAGACGCAGCACCGACACGTCGGCATCCGTGGCGGACTCTGGCAGCTGGACCACCACACCTTCAGGCGAAGCCGTGGCGGTGACGGCGGCACCGGACTTGAGCATCTTCCCGGTGACGGGCAATTCCTTCAAGGTCGGCAATAACAACTTCCCGTCGGCAGGCCATTCCCAGACATGGAGAAACAGGGTGACGCCGCCATCGGCGGCGGGCTTTTGGGTCACCCGCCCCCATTGCAGGCGGCGCGGGAACGGGCCGGCCCGGGTCGCGTAGATCGCCTCGCCGTTGACATCCATCCAGCGGCCGACGGCTTCAAGCCGCTCGACGCTTTCCGGCGGGATCACCCCCTCGGCGGTGGGTCCGACGTTGAGCAGGAAATTGCCGCCCTTGCTGGAAATGTCCGATAGATTGCGGATGATCTGGCGCGTGCTCTTCCAGTTGTGGTCGTTTTTCTTGAAGCCCCAGGTGTCGTTCATGGTCATGCAGACCTCGAACATCTTGCCGGGGTAACCCCGCGGCGGGATGTGCTGCTCGGGCGTCATCGTGTCGCCCGCGAAGCCCTCGCCGAGCCGGTTGTTATTGAGGATTTCCGGGTGGCGGACCATCAATTCCGCAAACGGCTTGACCCGCTCCGGAGTCATCCTCACCGGCGTGTCCCACCAGAGGATCGCCGGCTGATAGGCGGTGATGATCTCCTCCACCTGCGGCAGCGCGATGGATTTCAGATAGTGATCGTAATCCCCGGCCTGCGCGGGGTCCCATGGCTCGCCGGTGCCGTAGCGCCCGCCACCGGGATGCGTCCAATCCTGCGCCTGGGAATAATAGAGCCCGAACTTCAGGCCCTCGCCGCGCACGGCGGAGGCCAGCGGGGCCAGCAAATCCCTCTTCGCCCCCAAACTCATCACGTCCCAGTCGGTGACCTTGGAGTCAAAGAGGGCGAAGCCGTCGTGATGCTTGGAGGTGATGACCACGTATTTCATGCCGGCCTTTTTGGCGAGCTTCGCCCAGGCGGCGGGATCATATTTCGCGGCCGTGAAATCCTTGGCGAAGCCCTTGTAATCCGCCACCGGGATCTTGCCGTTTTTCATGATCCACTCGCCGATGCCGCCGATGGGTTTCCCCTGCCATTCCCCTGCGGGCACCGTATAGACGCCCCAGTGGATGAACATCCCGAAGCGGGCCTCCTTGAACCATTGCAGCCGGTCGGCGGCGGGCGGGGTCTCCACGGCGAGGACCGAAGAAACTGACAGGGCGAGCGCCGCAAGACAGGCGGCCGGGCGTGGGAGCGATGTGGCTTTCATAGCAAGTAACGGATGGGAAATGAAAGGTGACCGCACCGGAGAAATCCGAGCGGACCAACGACATATCAACATCCGAGGCGGTGACCCGCAAGGTAATCATGATCCAGTCTTTCCCTTGTTTGGCGAACGGGATGGCAGGCAGATTGGAATCCACTCGCCCGAAGTCTTTTCTGGCATCGGTGAAGCGGATGTTTAGCCTCGCTTCAAAGCCACCGATCCATGTCACCCTCACCACTTGCTGATTTTTTCGCCGACCCCGCCTCATGGCTGGTGGTCGCCTCGGGCCAGGCGGAAGGCCGCCTCACCCGCGCCGAGGGACCGGACGGAAAACCGGCGCTGCGGCTCGATTACGATTTCCACGGCGGCGGCGGATTCGTGGTGGCGCGGAAGGAAATCCAGCTCGCCCTGCCGGAGACGTTCAAGCTCGGGTTCTCGCTCCACGGCGAGGGTCCGGCGAATCATTTCGAGCTCAAGGTCGCCGATCCGGGTGGCTCTAACGCGTGGCGCTGCCTGCGGGAAAATTTCGAATTGCCCGGCGCGTGGACGGAGATCCGGATTCGCGAGCGGGACCTGCCCTTCGCCTGGGGTCCGGCGGGTGGCGGCGCTCCCTCCGCCATCGGCGCGATCGAGCTGGTCATCGCCGCCGGTCCGGGAGGAAAGGGCAGCGTGTGGTTTTCCGACATCTCGCTGGAGGACGAAACGCTCTATCAGCCCAAGGAAATCAGCGCTTCGAGCCACCTTCCCAACTGCCCGCCGGAGTCGGTGTTCAAGACCGGTTCAAGCGGGTTCTGGCAGGCTGCGGCGAACGATCCCGCGCCGCGCTGGTCGGTGGACTTCGGCCGCCTCGTGCGCTTCGGCGGCTTGGTCATCGACTGGCCTTCGCCGGAGACGCCGCGGGTTTACGACATCGAGATTTCAGAAGACGGGGAAACCTGGTCGCGGATTCACCGGGCTTTCCATGCGCTGGGATCGCGCAGCCACATCCCCGCGCCGGGGGCGGAAGCGCGCTACTTGCGGGTGAATTTCGCCAACGCGGAGTCCGCCTCGCTGGCGGCCCTGCAGTTGCGGCCCGACGCGTTTTCCCGCACGCCTAACGAGTTCATCCACGCGGTGGCCGCGGATTTCCCGCGCGGCTGGTTCCCGCGCTACTGGCACCGCGAGCAGTCCTACTGGACGCCAGTCGGCAGCCCGGAAGGAAAACGCCGCGGACTGATCAACGAGGAGGGCATGGTGGAGGTGGACGAGGCGGGGTTTTCGCTGGAGCCGTTTTTGCTCATCGGCAAGCAACTGGTCAGCTGGGCGGATGCGGAAATCCGCCTGTCGCTTCCCGAGGATGGCGCGCCGTTTCCGGTAGTCACCTGGCAGGCGGACGACGTCAAATTAACGATCCAGCCATGGGTCGATGGCGTGGGCGACGGCCTCGTCCTGCGCGTGACTTATCAGCTTGAAAGCCGTTCCCATCAGGCGCTGCGGTTGGCCGTGGCGGTGCGGCCGTTCCAAGTGAATCCGCCCTGGCAGGCGTTCCGCAATCTCGGCGGCCGCAGCCCGATCCAACAGATCACCTGCGCGGTCGGCGGCATGACCGTGGACGGCAGCCAGGTGCAAACGAATCTTCAACCGGATGCGCTCGGCGCGGCGGCCTTCGAGGAAGGGGGCGTGATGGAATTCCTCGCCCGCGGCGAGGTGCCGGCGCGCGATGCGGTGAACGACGAATCCGGCCTGGCATCCGCCGCGATGGCTTGGAGCGTGCCGCCGGGAGACGGTCCGTTCCAAGTCACCGTCTCGGTTCCGTTTTTCAAAAACGCGGCCGAACCCGCGGAACACGGCTTCGCACACGCCATCTCCCGCTGGCGCGAAATCCTCGCACCGGTCGAGTGGCAGGTGCCGTCCATCGCCAGTAACGCGGTCGCGTGTTTCCGCACGGCGGCGAGCCATATCCTGATCAACCGCGACGGCCCCGCGATCCAGCCCGGACCCCGCCGCTACACCCGCTCGTGGGTCCGCGACTGCGTGATCATGGGCGCGGCGCTGGCCAAGGCGGACTGCCCGCACGCGCTGCGGGATTTCGTGCGCTGGTATGTCCAGTTTCAGCGCGAGGACGGCTTCGTGCCCTGCGTCGTGGACCGCGACGGCGTGGACTGGCTGGTGGAGCATGACAGCCACGGGCAATTCATCTGGGGAATCCGCGAGGTTTTCCGGACTGACAAGGAGGTCGAGTTCGCGAAATCGATGTGGCTTCCGGTTAGCCGTGCGGCGGAATACCTCATCCATCTGCGCTCGCTGCGGATGACTCCTGAATTCACGTCTTCATACGGACTGCTCCCGGAATCCGCCAGCCACGAAGGTTATCTCGCGCATCCGGTCCATTCCTACTGGGACGATTTCTGGGGGATCCGCGGACTCGAGGCAGCCGCGGAAATCGCCGGTGCGCTCGGCCACCACCACGACGCCGCGCGCTGGCGGGATGAGGCGAAGGCGTTTCTGGGAGACGTGCTGCGCTCGATCGCCCATGTCATCAAGGAGCGGAAAATCGACTACGTCCCCGGCTCCGTCGAGTGGGCGGACTTCGATCCCACGGCCACTTCCAACGCGATCGCGCAGCTCGACTTCGCCGACGATCTCCCGCCGGGGCCGCTCCATCAGATGCTCGACACCTATCTCGAAGGGTTCCGCAAAAAGCACCGCGGCGAGATTCCGTGGCTTAACTACACGGCTTACGAAATCCGCATCATCGGCGCGTTCGTGCGGGTCGGAAAACGCGAGGAAGCCAACGAACTGTTGGACTTCTTCCTCTCCGACCGCCGGCCGCTCGAGTGGAACCAATGGCCGGAAATCACCTGGCGCGACCCGCGCTCGCCGGGCCATCTGGGAGACGTGCCGCACACTTGGATTGCCGCGGAATACATGCTGGCGCTCGCCTCGATGGTCGCCAGCGAGCGCGAGGCTTCCGGGAAAATGATCCTCGCCTCCGGCCTGCCGTGGCCGTGGCTTTCCGAGGAAAGCGGATTTTCCGTGCGCGGGCTGATGACCCGCTACGGCCCGCTCGATTTCAAAATGGCAGTTAGTGAAACCGACCGCATCACCTTCGAAATCGGCGACCGCATCTCGCTGCCCCCCGGCGGCCTGTCCGTCGCGCCGCCGCTCCCACCCGGCCAACGCATCCGCCACGCGCTCACCTCCAGCGGGCACCCCCTCGCGGTCGATGCCGACGGCGCGTCCGTCACCGTCGAAAATCTACCCGTCACCGCCACGCTGTTTCTCGGCTCATCGGACTCCCCCACCCTTGCCTGAAAAGGGGCAACCGGCGGTCGGTCGCAAGGAAGGACGGAATCCGTCCGCCCATGTGCATGAGGTGACCATGAGGTGAGGGAAGCCGCTAGACATTGACTTCCCATGCGCCCGGCGGTCGGATACCGCCGCTCCTTGGTGCCCCCCTCCTTTCAGTTGCACCCGTTAGCAACTCAGGTCGTGCAATTCCTTGTGGCCGTCGCCGGGCGCTTCATGGCGCACTTCCCACGCGCCCTCCGCCTTGATTTCGAGGATGGCGTCATAGCGCAGGCGCGACTCGCCGTTCTTGGACAGGATCACCGCGCCGATCCCCTGCTCCGTGAGCATGTCGAGGATCTTGGAAATCTGGGTCTTGGGAAGCGCGCTGCCGGGACGATCGAGGAAAACGAACGCGGGCTTCGCCAGGAAAATCCGCGACACGGATAGAAGATGCTGCTCGCCGATCGAGAGCAGGTCATCCCAGTCGTGATCGGTATCCAGGCCGTTCGCGTGTTTCACCACGTCTTCGAGGCCCAGCCTCACCAGCACTTCCATGATCACGGCATCCGGAGTAACCAACTCCATTCCCGTCCGCAAAAGTGCTTCGCGCAAGGTTCCCGGCGGCAGATAGGGCCGCTCCGGCAGAAACAGAATGTCATCCAGGCCCGGGCGGATGATGTGTCCGCCACCGCATTCCCACACGCCCGCCGTCGCGCGGAACAAGGCCACTTTCGGAGCGTCGTCCTTGCCGATCACCAGCCAGCGCGAACCGCGGGTGATCTCAATATTCAGGTTGGAAATCAGCAGACGCGTCTTGTCCGCAGAGCGCAGGGTCACATCCCGATAGGCAACCCGGTCCGGCGATTCCTCGACCGCGATCGTGCAAGGTGATGTCCGCTGCACGTTTTCGATCGCGTCACTGAGCGTATGCAGGCGGGCGACGACCGCGGTGAACGCCGAGATCGATTGAAACTGCGTCACGATGAGGGAAAACGCGCCGAGCAAGGTTGCGAACGCCATCGTGGACTGCGTGATCACCCCGAACTCCCTGTCGCCCCAGATGAACATCGGCGCGATGATCAACGCCGGGATGATCTGGATGAAATAGTTATAACCGTTGGTGAAAAACCCCAGGTTGCGGTTGATCCGGATCAAGCGGCGGAAGTTAGCGGTCAAGGCGTCGAGCCGCTTGTTCAAGCGGGCCTTGAAGCGGCCTTCCCGGTGGGCCAGCGCGATCGACTCGGAGTTTTCCCGCACATGGATCAGGTCCGAACGGAAATTCGCCTCCATATCGAGCTGGTTGTAATTCAACCGGATCAACGGCTTGCCGAGGAAAATCGTCATCGCCGAACCGCACAGCGCGTAAACCACCGCCACGCTGAAAAGAAACGGACTGATCGTCCACAAGACGCCGGAGAAGGAAATGGCAGTTAGAGTCCCGTTGACGATCAGCAGGATGAACGACAGCGTCGTGGTCGTGAAGGCGCGGACATCGTCGGAAATCCGCTGATCCGGATTGGCGACTCCGGTGGCCGAATCCAAACGATAATACGTGCGATCATGCAAATAAAGATCCGTCAGGCGCCTCGTCAGTTGCTCGCGCCAGAGAATCCCCAGTCGCTCCTCGGTGAATCGGAAGAAAGCCAACACCACCGTCGAGGCGAGGAAAACCCCCACGTAAAACAGCGCCTGCTGTTTGAAAACGCCCATGTTGCGATTCTCGATCGCCGACATGAAATCCCGGCCGACGTAGCTGTTGAGGACGTTCAAGCCGTTGATCGCCATCATTAGCAGAATCAAAGTCACAGCGAACATCACCGCCTTTGGCCCCTGTTCCGAGCGCACCAACATCCGCAAAGCGTTGCAAAGACGCTTCCACGTGAGCCGGGTGATTTGGAGTTTATCGTGAGACATTCGTGATGACACAAGCTGGCTTAAGCGTTCCGATGATTCGGAAATGTTAACAACTTTCTGGCGCGGGGATGACAAAAATTTCCATTCATGGCAAAGACAATCACCGAAATCCGGCAAAAAGCCAGCCCTGCGCCCGGATTCCAGCGGGGGGTTCCTGCGCGACTCCCGCCTGACCAAGCATCTTGTGACTCCCGCTCCTCCTGATCCAAGGGAAAGCGGCCCTCGAAATGAACGACACAAGACTGGCGCTTCCCGCAGGTTTCGCCAGACTCCCCGCAGCCACCCGCACTCATGCTCGCCTTTTCTTCATGCTGGAATAACAGTCGCCACACGGACGGCGAGTCGATGATCGAGGAAATCGTCGAGCTCGGTTTTTCGAACATCGAGCTCTCGCACGGCATGACCATCGCCAAGCTGCCGGGCATCAAAAAGGCTTACGAGCGCGGAATCTTCACGTGTTCGGGCGTTCACAACTATTTCCCCTCGCCCGTCGAGGTGATGATCGACGCGCCGGACGCCTACGAGTTCACGTCGCACCGGCCCTTCGACCGCCAGCGGGCGATGGACATGACCTTCCGCACGCTCGACATTGCCGCCGAGTTCAAGGCGCGCTACCTCGTCCTCCACATGGGCTCGGTGCCGATGAGTCCGAAAAAATGGACCCGCCCGCTGACCACGACCGTCGCCGAAGGCGGCCAGCACAGCGCGGACTATATCAAACGGAAACTCGCGTTCGTGAAGAAGCGGGAAAAAATCGGCCCGCTGTATTTCCACCGCGCCATCGAGGCGCTCACGACCATCGCCGAGCGGGCGGCGGAAGTCGGCGTGAAGCTGGCGGTCGAATCCCGCTCGCGCTTCGAAGACATGCCGACGGAGCGCGAAATGATCGCGCTGCAAACGCATTTCGCCGACAACCCGTGGGTCGGCTACTGGCATGACTTCGGCCACGTCCAGCTCAAGCACAACCTCGGCCTGCTCGATCACGAGGAGTGGCTGGAGAAAATCTCCCCGCATCTGATAGGCGGGCACGTCCACGACGTGCAGTGGCCTGCCAGAGACCACCGCACGCCGTTCAGCGGGACGCTGGATTACGCCGCGCTGTTGAAATTCTTCCCCGCCGGCTGCCCGCTCATCTGGGAACTCAGCCCCACCCGCGAAGCCGCGGAAATCCGCAGCGCGCTGGTCCGCTGGAAAAGCGAATTCCCGCAACGCGCATAAGATCCAAGACAGTTCCCGCGAATCGCGCCGTTCTATGGGGACAAGACACCCTCCCATTTTCCACTTCATGAAACCTCACTTCAAATCCCTCCTTCCCGTCTGCGTGGTAAGCGCCAGCTTGATCGCCTTCGCCGCCGCGTTCGGCTTCCGCGGCGCGAACCCGCTCGACGCCCAGGCGACCGATGCCGCCGTCACCGTCCTCACCACCCAGATTCTGGAAAAATCCCAGTTCGCCCACCAACAACTCGACGACGAGCTGGCCGGCAAGTTTCTCGACCGCTATCTCGACACGCTCGACGCCAGCCACATGGTCTTCCTGAAAAGCGACATCGACGAATTCGCGGGCTCCCGCAAGTCGCTCGCCGAAACCACGCGCAAGCAAGGCGACACCAAGCTCGCGCACTTCATTTTCAAGCGTTACCTCCAGCGCCTCGACCAGCGCGTCGCCTTCATCGCCGCCGAATTGAAGGACGCCAAATTCGATTTCACCGCGGAGGAAACCTATTCCTACGACCGCAAGGAGACGCCCCACCCGGCGGACATCGAGGCCGCGCAAGCCTTCTGGCGCCAGCAACTGCGCTACGAATACCTCCAGGAAAAACTCGCCGGGAAAAAGGAGGAGGACATCGTCAAAACCCTCGGCCGCCGCCCCGTCCGCGTCGCCGAGACGATGCGCAAGCTGAGCGACAAGGCCGTGCTCGAGTTCTATCTGAACGCGCTCGCCCAGATCTACGACCCGCACTCCGACTACATGGGACCCGAGCAGCTCAAGAGCTTTGAAATCGGCATGAACCTCTCGCTCACCGGCATCGGCGCGACGCTGCAATCCGAGGACGGCTATTGCAAAATCAAGGAGCTCGTCCCCGGTGGTCCCGCCGCCCGCAGCGGACTGCTAGTGAACGGCGACCGCATCGTCGGCGTCTCCCAGAAAGTGGACGGCGAGTTCACCGACCTCGTCGACCTGCCGCTCTCCCAGGCCGTCGAGCTCATCCGCGGCAAGAAAGGCACCTCGGTTTTCCTCAACATCATCCCCGCGGCCGCCACCGACGACAGCGCCCGCAAGACCATCACCATCGTCCGCGAGGAGATCAAACTCGAAGACCAGCAGGCCAAGGCGCAGATCATCGACCTGCCCGCCGGCGACAAGACCCAGCGGATCGGCGTCATCGACCTGCCGGCATTCTACGCCGGCGAGGGCGACGGCAAGGGAGCTCCGACTTCCGCCACCGCGGACGTCGCCCGCATCGTCACCAAGCTCAAACAGGAGAACGTCACCGGCATCATTCTCGACCTCCGCCGCAATGGCGGCGGCTCGCTCCAGGAAGCCATCGACCTGACCGGACTCTTCATCCCCTCCGGCCCGGTCGTGCAAACGCGCAACCTCGAAGGCCGCGTGGAAGTCGGCAAAGACCGCGATGACAATGTCGCCTATGACGGTCCGCTCGTCGTTCTCACCAGCCGCTTCAGCGCCTCCGCCTCCGAGATTGTCGCCGGTGCCTTGCAGGACTATGGCCGCGCGGTCATCGTCGGCGACACCTCGACTTTCGGCAAAGGCACCGTCCAAACGATCATCCCGCTCGACCGGATCATGCAAAGCGAAGGCATCGTCCCCGGCTCCGACCCCGGCGCGTTGAAGGTGACGATCAGCAAATTCTATCGACCCAGCGGCAAGTCCACCCAGCTTGAAGGCGTCAAGGCGGACATCGTCATTCCCTCTCTCACCGACCTGCCGGAGATCGGCGAGTCCGACCTCGGCAATCCGCTGCCGTGGGACACCGTCCCCGCCGCGAAATTCACGGAAGCCAACCGCGTCAATCCATCGCTGGCCACCCTCCGCACCCGCTCCGGCGAGCGCGTCGCCAAGACCCAGGATTTCATCGAACTGAAGTCCGAGATCGAGCGCTTCCGCAAGCTCCGCGCGGACAAGTCGGTCTCGCTCAACGAAGCCGGGCGCCGGAAGGAGAAAGACGAGCTCAAAGCCCGCGCCGAGACCCTCAAAAAGGAACGCCTCGCCCGCGCCGCCAAGCCGCCCGCCGCCTACGAGGTCACGCTCAAAAACGTCGCCAAACCCGGCCTCGGCGATTTGGTGAAACCGAAGCAGCCCGAAATCGAGATCGACCCGGAAGCCGACGATGAAGCCGCCGCAGCAGCCCCGGCCGAAGACATCATCCTCCACGAGGCGCAGAACATCCTGCTCGACTACGGCAACCTCCTCAAGGGCCAGCCCGTGGTCTCCCAGCGCTAAGCTTCATTCCACCGGCGGCGCGTCCTTCTTGATCGGAGCCACCAAGGTCATCCCCTTCAGCAAGCGGCAGAACTCCTTTTTCGCCATAACCGCCAGGCTGCCCTCGCCCTTGGGGTCGCCGTTCATCGTCTTGAACTCCACCTCGTAGCGGTCGAGCCGCACGATCCGGATGAATTTCGCGCCCTTTTGGTAAACCTCGTCCTGATAAATCCTCATGGCGCAGGCTGGCGGGGCTTCCACGATCTGGCAAGCGGACAGAAAAAAACGCTCAACCGTGCGGGAGCGACCGGGAAAATAGCCTCACAAGGGCTCGAACCTTGAATAACAGAATCAAAATCTGCGGTGTTACCATTACACTATGAGGCTTTTCTGCCTGCGGCGGCCGGAACCTAAACCGCCCTCCACGGGTTTGGCAACTGGGAAAATCAATCAAAGTGCCGAGATTTTCACCGCTTTTTCGATCATCGCCTCCGCCATGTCGAAATCCACCGCCGTGCGGGCGTGGATCCGGCAAACCGCCTGGCCCGCATGGATCGGCTCGCCACATTTGACCAAGCGGTCGAAGCCGACCGCGAAATCGACACCATCCGTCGCCTTCGCCCGACCCGCCCCAAGCTGGAGCGCCGCCTGCCCGACCAACCCGGCATCCACCCGGGAAACGACACCGCCCGCCGAGGCGATGACCTCGCGGATGAGCGGGGCCTTGTGGATTTCCGCGAGCCGCGGCAAATCCGCGGGATTTCCACCTTGGGCTGCGACCAGTTGATCGAACCGGCGGCGGGCGCTGCCATCGTCGAGAAAAGTTTCCAGCTCAGTGCGGGAAACGCCGGCAATTTTCTCCGACAAATCCAGCACGATGCCGCGCAAGTCCGCCGAACCGCCGCCGTCGAGGCATTCGAGCGCCTCGATGACTTCCAAGGCATTTCCCACCGCGCGTCCCGTCGGCTCGTTCATCGGGTTCAGGACGGCATGGACATCCACGCCCATTTCCTTGCCCACGGCGATCATGCTGGCTGCGAGCGCCTCCGCGTCCTGCCGCGTCCGCATGAAGGCTCCGCTGCCATATTTCACGTCGAGCACCAGCCGGTCGAGCGTTTCCGCCAGCTTCTTGGACATGATCGAGGCGGTGATCAAGGCGATGGACGGCACGGTGCCGGTTACGTCGCGCAGGGCGTAGAGTTTTTTGTCCGCGGGGCAGAAGCGGTCGGTCTGGCCCATCATCACCACGCCGATTCGTTCGAGCTGGGCTGCCGCTTGATCAAGTCCGAGGTGGACGTTGAAACCAGGCATGGATTCGAGCTTGTCGAGCGTCCCGCCGGTAATGCCGAGCCCCCTGCCGGAAACCATCGGCACCCAGCAATCCGCACACGCCACCAGTGGCGCGAGGATCAGCGAGACCTTGTCGCCGATGCCGCCGGTCGAGTGCTTGTCCACCACCAGCGGATGGCCGTGACGGTGGGAAACGCAGTCGCCGCTCTTCATCATCGCGCGGGTGAGCGCGGCGATTTCCACAGGCGTCATGCCTTTGAAAAACACCGCCATCGCGAAGGCCGACATCTGATAGTCCGGCACCTCGCCCTGGGTGTAGCCATCGACCAGCAGGGCGATTTCGCGGGGGGAAAGCTCCTCGCCCTCGCGCTTGCGGGAAATCAAGGTGGGAATGTGCATGCCTGTCCGTTTACAAGCAGAACTCCGTTTGCGCGAGTCCGCTTTTCGGCAGCCATGACTCCTCCTCCGATTTCCCGTCGGGCGGCTATTTCTTGAGGAACGAGAGAAGCGCCAGCACCAGGAAGACGACGAAGCAGACCTTGGCGATCATCGCGGCGGTGCCGGCGAGACCCCCAAAGCCAAGCGCCGCGGCGATTAGGGCGATGACGAGAAAGACGATGACGTAATAGAGCATGCCGGTGGTGTTTTGAGGTTATAATTTCGATCGGGCAATGGAAGGCTTTCACAAGATTGCATGGGAAGCCCCTTCGCGGGCGGATCGGAGGGCTGCTAGCCCGCCACCACGGCGCGAACGACAAAGCCACCGGCGACCATGACCAGCCCGACGAGAAACAGCTTGATCCCCAAGAGAATTCCCATGGCCCACGCGCCGGACCAGGGAAACTGCGCCCAGATCATGGCACCCAGCAGGATCGAGACAACGCCGGCGAAGACCAGCCATCCCCTGCCGGAGCCCGTGCCTCCGACGCCTGCACCGATCTCGAAAATACCGTCGAGGATGAAATAGGCGGCCAGCACGATGGCCAGCACCCCGGAGGCGAAAAGCGGATTGGCAAGCAGCACCAGGCCGCAAAGGAACGTCAGAGAGCCGAGCGCGAACGACCAAACTCCATCGGCTCCGAATGCCCAGAACATCCTCACAATGCCCGCGGCCAGGACCACCATGCCAAGCAGGAACACGACTGACAATCCGGCAATGCCGGGCGCCATCAACGCGAATACCCCGAGAATCATGGAGATCACTCCGAGGATGGTCATGGTTCTGCCGCCGGACCGGGTGGATTCTATCAGGCTATTCATGAGGATCTCCTTTCAGATTTCGGAATGCGGCCGCCCACGGGATTTCTCCGGCCAAGACACGGTCTGCCCATTGACACCTGAATACCATGACTCTCCACGCCTTGAAGATCACGCATGAAGCGTATGCCGATTCCGCAAAACTCCGATTTCCCGCCAGCACAAGATGCGGACCGGAAATCATGCGGGCCTGGCGTTTCGGCAGAGGGTTTCCGAGGGCTTTTCCCCGAAGAAATTCCGATACTCGGTGGAAAACCGGCCCATTTGGACGAAGCCGCTTTCGAGTGCGGCCTGCTTGACGGACATCCCGGAAGGGGTGCCGTCGCGCAGCAAGCGCCTTGCCAGACGAAGGCGGCGCGCCTTGAGATAGCGCATGGGAGTGACCCCGCAGATCTCTTTAAAGGCGTATTCCAAACATCGCGCGCTCACTCCCACAGCGGCACAGACCTCCATCAGGTGCACCGGCCTGTCGCCGTGATCATGGAGAAATTCATCGGCACGGTGGATGACGCGGGCGTGAGTGAGAAAAGTCCGGGTCACGGGCTTGCCGAGGCTGCCTCCCTCCTCCATCGAGTGCATCAGGATGCAAGCAAGGCAGGACTCGATCATGTCGCCCGCCTCCTTCGCCACTACCATTTCCGGCGAACCTGACATCAGCTCCAAAAGTTGATAGAGGTTCGCCAGGCTCTCCGGCGGAAGCGGGACCAGCACCTGCGGGCCGGTCCAGAAACGCTCCCAGTCATCCCCGTGCCGCCCGGTCCAACTCCTTGCCGCCACTTGGAACGCGGCCGGGTCGAAGGTGATGTTGAAGGACTGCATGTCATGACCGGTGAGGACGTATTCCCGGTCCATTCCCGGATTGATGATCACGGGCCGGGTGATTTCCCAGCCGTTCCAGCAATGGATGCCCCCGCGTTGCAAGGGAATGATGGCATGACACATTTCCGGATAGACGCTTGCCCGGCACAGGGTGTCGCCCGAACAAGTGGTATGCGAGAGTGACACCCCCTCCAAATCCAGCCGTTTGATCGTGCCATGGAAATTTCCCGGACTCAGCTGGATGAACACCGTCCGGCACGCGGGCGTAAACCCGGAAAGCTGGTCGCAATCCGTGAAATCCCGCGAATGCAGGCGCGGCGCCGCGCGACCCGCATCCGATCGCTCGGCAACAGACCCGTCCGTCGGGGGGCAATCAGACCCGTCCATAATTTGCGAATTTCGCACAGTCTTCCGGAGTGATCAAGTCGCCTTTGCCAGCTAGGGTTTAGTCATGGGTGGGAAAATCCTCGTCCGGAGACGGATGAAGAAACATGCGCCGCCATTGAAGTTCCTGAAAACTAACACCAACACGCCATGACAATCCATCATCGACTTACCCAGGGCATCGCCGCTTGCGGAGTGCTCGCCTTGCTCTCGGGATGCACCACCGGCGACGCCTTCACCAGGCTCGATGCCAACCGGGACGGCTCCGGTTCGCCGCAAGAATTCGACGCCTACATGAAACGCGAGATTTTCGCCTGCGCGGATGCGAACCACGACGGCAAGGTCACCCAAAAGGAGTGGCAGGACGTCAACCCGAAGTTGGAGGCCGCGAGATTCCGCAAAGCGGACCGCAACGGCGACGGCTACATCAACCGCAAGGAAGCCGACGCCACCTTCGATCGCGAGGGGAGCCTGAAAAAGCTGTTCAAACAGATCGATACGAACGGCAACGGCAGCCTGAGCCATGCCGAAGTCACCGCCTACCGTTCCAAAATCCGGCAAGCTCCCGGAGCCACTTCTGTCAGAAAACCTGCCAACCCCGTCCGGTCATGAAACTCATTTCCATACTCGCCCTCGTCCTTCCGTTCCTCGCTCTCCCCTCCTGCTCGTCCGATCCGAACGTCTGGCGCGGCCAGGCCGGCGGCGCGGCGGTCGGAGGTCTGGCAGGAGGTCTCATCACCGATTCCTGGGGCGGGGCCGCCGTCGGAGCCGCTGTCGGTGGTCTGGTAGGAGGCGAGGTCGCCAAGCACCGGTGACCGGCGGATGCGCGACCCTATCACCTCACTTCTTGAACACGATCTGACCGCCCTCGACGTCGGCTTGGATCACGTCGCCGTCATTGAACTTGCCTTCCAGCACGTCGAGGCTGAGCGGGTCCAGCAAGAGGTGCTGGATGACTCGCTTGAGGGGCCGCGCGCCGTAAACCGGATCGTAACCGAGTGTTCCGATGTGTTCCTTGGCGGCCTCCGTCAGGGCGAGGGCGAGTCCTTGCTTGGCGAGGCGCTGGCGGACACGGGCGAGCTGGAGATCGACGATGGTGGTGATTTCCTCGCGCTCAAGGCGGTCGAAAATGATCGTTTCATCGATGCGGTTGAGGAACTCGGGACGGAAATGACCGCGCAGGGCCTCGGTGACTTTGGCTTCGCGCTGCTCGGCGTTTCCCTCGTGGAGGATGAACTGCGAGCCGATGTTGGAAGTCATGATCAGCACGGTGTTCCGGAAGTCCACGGTGCGGCCCTGACCATCGGTGATGCGGCCGTCGTCGAGGACTTGGAGCAGGACGTTGAAGACATCCGGGTGGGCTTTTTCGATCTCGTCGAAGAGCACGACGGAATACGGCTTGCGCCGGACCCGCTCGCTGAGCTGGCCGCCTTCCTCGTAGCCGACGTAACCGGGAGGCGCGCCGATGAGCCGCGCGACGCTGTGTTTTTCCATGTATTCGGACATGTCGATGCGGACCATCGCGCCCTCGTCGTCGAAGAGGAACTCGGCGAGCGCCTTGGACAGCTCCGTTTTCCCGACGCCGGTGGGGCCGAGGAAAATGAACGAACCGATCGGGCGGTTCTCGTCCTGAAGCCCGGCGCGGGCGCGGCGGACGGCGTTGGCGACGGCCTTGATCGCCTTTTTCTGGCCGACGACGCGTTCTCCCAACCGCTGCTCCATGGTCACGAGCTTCTGTTTCTCGCCTTCCTGCAAACGATTCACGGGAATGCCGGTCCACGAGGAAACGATGCGGGCGATGTCGTCCTCGGTGACTTCCTCCGTCAGCAACGCGCCTTGCGCCTGGAGCGCGTGGAGCTGGTCTTTGGCGGCTTCCAGCTCGCCGTGGGCTCCGGGAAGGTCGCCGTAGGTGATCTGCGAGGCTCTCGTTAGATCGCCGATGCGCTGGGCGCGCTCGACCTCGTTCTTGAGCGTCTCGATTTTTTCCTGGGCGGCGCGGACCTGGTCGATGATCGCCTTCTCGTTCCGCCACTGCGCCATCAGGCCGGAGGATTTCTCGCGGAGATTCGCCTGCTCTTCCTTGACCTTTTCAAGGCGGGTGACGGAGGCCTTGTCAGTCTCCTTTTCGAGGGCTTTCTTCTCCATTTCCAACTGGAGGATCTGGCGCTCGAGCACGTCGATCTCGGTGGGCATGGAATCGAGTTCGATCTTCAGGCGAGCGGCGGCCTCGTCGATGAGATCAACGGCTTTGTCCGGCAGGAAACGCCCCGAAATGTAGCGGTCGGATAGAACGGCGGCGGCGACCAGCGCGCCGTCCTGGATGCGAACGCCGTGGTGGACTTCGTAGCGCTCCTTGAGCCCGCGCAAAATGGCGATGGAGTCTTCCACCGACGGCTCGCCGACCATGACCGGCTGGAACCGACGCTCTAACGCGGCGTCCTTTTCAATGTGCTTGCGGAATTCATCGAGCGTGGTCGCGCCGATGGTGCGGAGTTCGCCGCGGGCGAGCTGGGGCTTGAGCAGGTTCGAAGCATCGACCGCGCCCTCGCTGGCCCCGGCACCGACGATGGTGTGGAGCTCGTCGATGAAGAGGATGATCTGGCCCTCCGAATCGGTGACTTCCTTGAGGAACGCCTTGAGCCGCTCCTCGAACTCGCCGCGGTATTTCGCGCCGGCTAACATGCCGCCGAGGTCCATGGCGATGATCCGCTTGTCCTTCATCGAGTCCGGCACGTCGCCCGAGACGATGCGGCGGGCGAGGCCCTCGACGATGGCGGTCTTACCCACGCCGGGCTCGCCGATGAGGACCGGGTTGTTCTTGGTGCGGCGGGAAAGCACTTGAAGCAAGCGGCGGATTTCGTGGTCGCGGCCGATGACCGGATCGATCTTGCCCTCGCGGGCGCGGGCGGTGAGGTCGGTGCCGTATTTTTCGAGCGTCTGGTATTTTCCCTCGGGGGAATCGTCGGTGACTTTCTGCGAGCCGCGGACGCCGGTGATGGCTTCGCGGGCTTTTTTCTCATCCAGTCCGGCTTCCTTGAGGAGCTTGCCGGCCGGCGAGTCGCCTTTCAAGGCGCCGAGGATGAAGTGCTCGACGCTCAGATAGTCGTCGCCGAGCGCTTCGCGGGCGGCGTCCGCGGCATCGAGCGTGGAGCGGAGACCGACGCTGATCTGCGGCTGGGTCGTCGCGCCCTGGACGCTCGGTTCGCGGGCGAGCGCGGCGGCGACGGAGGCTTTGAGGCGAGCGATATCCACGCCGGCTTTTTGCAGGATCGGCGTGGTGATGCCTCCTTCCTGTTGGAGCAGGGCGAGCAACACGTGCAGGCTCTTCAACTCGGGATGAGCGGATTTGGAAGCGATGCTTTGCGCCGACTGGAGCGCTTCCTGGAGTTTTTGAGTGATTTTTTCGAGTCCCATGGCCGTTAGTTTTCCACAGGGTAAACAAGAATGCGGTTTGTGGCAATGCATCGCTTGTTCTATTTTCAGCGGGAAACCTCCCGGCCGCGATAAAGGAGGATGGCACCGCCGCCGGTGAACGATAGAATCCCGCCATGGAACTGCGCCAACTGAAGCATTTTCTGGCAGTGGGAGAAGCCGGCAGCATCACCGCGGCGGCCAAATCGCTGCGGCTCACCCAGCCGGCGCTGAGCCGCCAGATCAAGGCGCTGGAAGAGGTTTTGGACACGACGCTGCTGGAGCGCGGCGGGCGAATCCTGAATTCAAACGCCCTTGACCCCATGCCCGGTGGCAGTAGTTTTCGGCGCTTCATTCAGACGTCCAAACCCATCCATTCGTGAAAATCCGAGTCAGAACGACGGTCGGCGCCTGCTTTTGCCTGATCGGGGCCACCCCGCTTTCGGCGGACTGGCGGGATGAAATCGGCTACGCACGGCTCAAGCTCCTCGCCGCCGCCGAGCTGCCCGCGGCTCCCAGCCAAGGATTCACGCAAGTCGAGGCTCCTGAGAGTTCGGGAAACTTCCTGCCGGACACCACGAGCGCTCTCTTCACCGGGAAAACATTCACCAATCTGTCCGGCACTTCCGGCGTGAGCAGCCACGCCCAGCATGTCGCCACCAATTTCTACGGCAACACCACCAGCCTCGTTGCCGGCAACTGCCCGGTCGGTCTTTACAATGCGAACAGCTGGATCGGTGCGGGCTTTCTCAACACAGGCAGCAACAGTCCGCCTGATACGGAATCCCACACCGTCCAGAACCACAGCTGGATCGGAACCCTCGACCCGAATTTCACAGAAGCTGACGCGACGGAAATCAACCGGCGACTCGATTTCGCCATCAACCGTGATGGATTCGTGGGCGTGGTCGGCGTCAACAACGGCAACAGCACGATCCTTCCCGCAAGCCTCGGTCAAAGCTACCACACCATCTCGGTCGGCCGCGACGACAACGGGCACAGTGCCGGATTCACGACCCTCGATTTCATCACCTCCGGAGATGCAGGAAGAATCAAGCCCGACATCGTCGCGCCGAGTGCCGCTCCGGAATACGCCACCAGCTGGACCACGCCGATGGTCGCGAGCGCTGCCGGGCTGCTTTACTCGAAACTCGCGGCAGCTCCCTACTCCTTGGCTGGCGCGGACAAACCCCGCGTCCTCAAATCCCTGCTGCTCGCCACCGCGACCAAAAACACGGTCCCCTCCTGGTCCAACACCCCCACCCGCCCGCTCGACCTCCGCTACGGCGCCGGCGAGCTCAACATCTGCCACGCTTACAACGCGCTGCGGGCGGGAAAGGAAACCGCCTCAAGCAGCATTTTGCGCAAATCCCGCGGCTGGGCCGCCGAATCCGTTGCCGCCGGTTCGCCGAAAACCTACTTCTTCAACATCGCCGCTGGCGCGCCCTCCACCCCGTTCAGCGCGGACCTCACTTGGCACCGGGTCATCACTGACAATCTCAACGGCCCCTCGTGGGGCAATCTCAGCACCACCCTCGCAAACCTCAACCTCCGCCTCTATCAAGCCAGCGGATTCGCCCTCGGCTCCGAAGTCGCCGCGAGCCTCAGCAGCGTGGACAACGTCGAGCTCGTTTACCAATCCGCGCTGCCGCCCGGCAACTACGCGCTCGTCGTCGAAAGCACCTCATCCACCTCGACACCCTACGCCCTCGCTTGGCACAGCCTGCCCGCCGTCACCGTCGTCGCGACCACACCCACCGCCCGCGAAATCGATTCACAAGCCGGCCTCGTCACCATCACCCGCACTGGAGACACCACGCTTCCGCTGTTCGTCCCCATCACCGTCGGCGGCAGCGCCGTTTCCGGCACGCATTTCCAAGCCCTTCCCGCCAGCGTCACCCTCGCTGCCGGGCAGGCATCGACCACGCTGCAAATCGTCCCGGTCGCCGACAACCTCGCCCAAGGCAACCGGAACGTCACCGTGGCCATCGCCGCGGATTTCGCCTTGGTCCGCGACGCTGCGCAATCGGCGGCCATCACGATTCAGGACAAACCCTTCGACTCCTGGCGTTTCGCGAATTTTTCAATTTCCGAAATCACCAACTCCGCGATCAGCGCCGAAACGGCCGATCCGGACGGCGACAATCTGGCCAATCTGCTCGAATACGCCCTCGCCCTCCATCCCAAGCTGGCCAGCATTTCCCCCGTCACCACTGGCCAATCCGGCGGCTACCTGACGATCGCCAGCTCCAAAAACACCGCGGCCACCGACATTCTTTGGACGGCGGAAGTCACCGCTGATTTGGCGACCTGGCAATCCCTCACGCCCAGCGTCAACACCGCAAGCAACTTCGCCGCCAGCGATTTCATCCCCTCGAACGAGGCCGAGCGGCGCTTTATCCGCTTGAAAATCATCCGCCCGTGACTCGTTCGCGAAACGAAAAAAGACGTGGGCCGTTGCCGGTCCACGTCTTTTTTACGCACATTCCCCCCAAAGAGTTTCAGCAGGACTCCACCATCCGATCGTTTCCCCCCCGGAATTCGACCGGAATTTTGCGGCACCCAGCTGAAACCAGGAAATGACAGATGAGCTAATTACTTACCAAGATAAATAACTCACTCACAGCGATTAATAACTCGCATAAACTTTTTACCCCCGCAAGATAAATTTCAAAAAATCTCTCTTCAGGATGCGGTGAGTCTCCCACAAATTCCCCCCTCCAATTTCTTGCCCACGCCCCACGCGCCGCCTAAAACGACCACCCGCATGACTCACCTCGAAGCAATCGCCCGCGAAACCGGAATCTCACTTTCCTCCGTCACCACCACCGCCAAGCTGCTCGCCGAGGGCGGCACGGTTCCCTTCCTTTCCCGCTACCGCAAGGAGCAAACCGGCTCGCTCGACGAAGTTCAGATCACCACCATCCGCGACCGGATGCTCCAACTCGCCGAGCTGGACTCCCGCCGCAGCGCGGTTTTGAAATCGCTCGAAGAGCGCTCGCTCCTCACCCCCGAGTTGAAGAAAAAACTCGAAGCAGCGCTCACCCTCGCCACCGTGGAGGATATTTTCGCGCCGTTCCGTCCGAAGCGCCAGACTCGCGCCACCAAGGCCATCGAACGCGGCCTCACGCCGCTGGCGGACTTCATTTTCGAAAACCAAGCCGCCGATCCCGAGGTGGAAGCCGCCAATTTCCTCAACCCGGAAATGGAAGTCCCCACCATCGTCGAAGCCCTCGCCGGAGCCCGCGACATCATCGCCGAGCGCGTCGCCGATGACGCCCCGCTCCGTGGCCGCGTCCGGAAAATCTACGAGGAGGACGCCACCGTTTCCTCCAAGATCATGTATGGAAAAGAAGAGGAAGCGGACGCGCAGAAATTCCGCGACTACTTCGAATGGAGCGAGCCGTTCAACACCATCCCGTCGCACCGCACGCTCGCCATCCGCCGCGGCGAGAAGGAAGGATTTCTGCTGATGCGCGTCGAAGTCCCGCTTGATCGAGTCACCGCCACCGCCCTGCCGGACTGGGTGAAATCCAACGGCCCCGCCGGCAAGCACGTCGCCCAGGCCGTCGAGGACGGCTGCAAGCGCCTGCTCATGCCGTCGATGGAAACCGAGGCCCGCCTGATGGCGAAAAAACGCGCCGACGAAACCGCCATCACCGTCTTCGCCGACAATTTCCGCGAACTCCTGCTCGCCTCGCCGCTGGGTGAAAAGCGCTTGTTAGCCATCGACCCCGGCTTCCGCTCCGGTTGCAAAACCGTCGTGCTCGACCGCTCCGGCAAGCTGCTCCACCACACCGTCCTCCACGCCACCGCCGGCTCGCAGAACCAGGCCTATGAAGCCGCCGTCGAAGTGATGGGGCTGATTAAAAAGCACGACATCGAAGCCATCGCCATCGGCAACGGAACCGCTTCCCGCGAGACCGAAGCCTTCATCAAGAAACTCAAACTCCCCTCCTCCATCCCCGTCGTGATGGTGAATGAAAGCGGCGCTTCGATCTACTCCGCCTCGGACGTCGCCCGCGAGGAATTCCCTAACGAGGACGTCACCGTCCGCGGCGCGGTCAGCATCGGCCGCCGCCTGATGGACCCGCTCGCCGAGCTGGTGAAAATCGACGCCAAAGCCATCGGCGTCGGCCAATACCAGCACGACGTCGACCAGCGCGCGCTCAAGGCCAGCCTCGACGACAGCGTGGTTAGCTGTGTGAATGCCGTCGGCGTCGAGCTCAACACCGCCTCCAAGCAGCTGCTCTCCTATGTCTCCGGCCTCAACGCCTCGCTCGCCGAAAACATCGTCGCCTGGCGCAATGAAAACGGTGCTTTCACCTCGCGCGAGCAGTTGAAGAAAGTCCCGCGTCTTGGCGAAAAAGCCTTCGAGCAAGCCGCCGGATTCCTCCGCGTCCGTGGTGGCGCGCACCCGCTCGACTCCTCCGCCGTCCATCCGGAACGCTACCCGCTCGTCGAGAAAATGGCGGCCGACGCCGGCTGCAAGGTGGAGGAACTGCTAGGCAACGAAGCCGCCCGCAAGAAGATCGACCTCACCAAATACGTCGATGACCAGGTCGGCCTGCCGACACTCAAGGACATCGTCGCCGAGCTCGCCAAGCCCGGCCGCGACCCGCGGAAGCAGTTCGAGATGTTCTCCTTTGTCGAAGGCGTCGAGAAGCCGTCCGATTTACAAATCGGCATGAAGCTGCCCGGCATCGTCACCAACGTCACCGCCTTCGGAGCCTTCGTCGATGTCGGCGTCCATCAGGACGGGCTCGTCCACGTCTCCCAGCTAGCAGACCACTTCATCCGCGACGCGTCGGAAGTCGTCAAGGTCGGCCAGAAAGTCCAGGTCACCGTGGTCGAGGTCGATCTCAAGCGCAACCGCATCGCCCTCTCCATGAAGAGCAAGGTCGATCTCGACAACCGCCGCTCCACTGGCGACGACCGCGGCCCGCAGCAAAACCGCCCCCGCCCGCAGGGCCGGACGCCGGATTTCAAGCCCAACGCCGCGCCCAACAACGACTGGTTCTCCCAAGCCCTCCAGAACGCAAAGAAGAAATAACCCGTGCCGCGCCGCTTCCTCATCGCCCCGGACAAGTTCAAAGGCTCGCTCACCGCCCTTGAAGCCGCCGAGGCGATCGCGGCAGGCATCCGCCGGATCGAGCCGGAAGCGGAACTCGATCTCTGCCCGATTTCCGACGGCGGCGAGGGCTTCATGGAGACTTTGATTTCCTCGCTCCACGGGAAATGGATCACCTGCCCGGCAGTCGATGCGCTGGGACGAGGCATCGAAAGCCGTTACGTGTTAGCCGACACGCCCGAAGGCCCCGCTGCGGTTCTTGAAATGGCGGAGACCGCCGGATTGTGGCGGCTGGCAACCGACGAGCGCGATCCGGCGCATGCCACGACCCGTGGCGTCGGGATGCAAATCGCCCACGCCGTTTCCCGGCACGCGGTCACGCGCGTCATCCTCGGCCTTGGCGGCAGCGCGACCAATGACGGCGGATGCGGCATGGCGGCCGCACTCGGGATCGCTTTCTTCGCTGCGAACGACGAAGAAATCGACCCAATCCCGGCCAATCTGCTGCAGCTCCGGCGCGTGGATTTCAAACACCGCATCGCCCTCCCGGAAATCATCGCGGCGTGCGACGTGGACCATCCCCTTCTCGGCCCGCGCGGGGCCACCGCGATTTTCTCCGGACAAAAAGGCGCGGCACCCGAAGACAAAACCGCGCTGGAAGCCGCGCTCGCCCACCTCGTTACTATCAGCAGAGGCGGAGAAGCCGCACTCATGCCCGGAGCTGGTGCTGCGGGTGGTTTGGGCTTCGGGCTGCTGCGTTTCGCCGATGCCAAACTGGTTTCCGGATTCGACCTGCTGGCCCGGCTGTTGGATCTGGAAACCCGGGTCAAAGCGGCTGATCACGTCATCACCGGCGAAGGTTCGCTCGACCACCAGAGCCTCGGAGGGAAAGGTCCGGTCGCCCTCGCCCGCCTCGCCAACCGCTTGTCCGTCCCGGTCACCGGCTTCTGCGGGCAGGCCGACGACTCGGCGCGCGCCAGCCGGATTTTCCGCTCCATCCACGCGCTTGCCGATACCGGACTCCCTCTCGCAACCCTCATCTCCCGAGCCGGCCCGCTTCTCACGGCGCGGGTCGTCGAAGCGGGATTAGGCTCGCCTTGAGGGAAATTAGATACTATGCCGTCCCGCATCCGCACGATGATTTCACCGCACCGGCAGAACAACTTCGACCTCATCCGTCTGCTGGCGGCGGCGCAGGTGGTGGTCGCTCACGCCGTCGGCCACACGGGTCTGGCCAAGCAGCTTCCCGCATGGGGCAAGCAGGTCTTCGACGCGCTGATGCTGCTGCCGGGCGTGCCGGTCTTCTTCGTGATCAGCGGCTTTCTCATCACCAAGTCCTACGAGAAAAACCCGGCAGACCTCGGCGGCTATTTCTGGCGGCGCGGCCTGCGGATCTTCCCGGCCTTGTGGGCCTGCTTGCTCGTGACGCTGGCGGTTCTCGCCAGCTTCGGGTTCCTCAAGCCTGATTTCATCTTCTCCAAAACCTTCGCCGCCTGGCTAACGGGACAAGTGAGCTTCTTCCAGTTCTGGAATCCCGAGCACTTCCGCGGCTTCGGCATCGGCGTGGCGAACGGCGCCTTGTGGACGATCACGGTGGAACTCCAGTTCTACGCCTTCATCCCCATTCTCCATTTCCTCGGCCGCGAGAAAAAATCCGCCTATGTGCTCATCGCCGGGTTGTTCCTCGTCTCGTTCGCGAGCTACTGCGTGATGGACGACAAGGTCAACGGCCCCGGCGGCTTCACCGGCGCGCCGATGTTTTTCAAGCTGCTTCATGTGACGCTGCTTCCGCATCTGTGGATGTTCCTGCTAGGAATCCTGATCCATTGGAACTTCGATGCGCTCAAGACCCGGCTTGAGGGCAAGTTCCTTCACTACCTGCTCGGGTTCGTCGCCTTCACCTGGCTGCTGGGAACCTGTGTCGAACACCGCTCGCTGCCGTTCTACCTCGCCTATCTGCCATCGCGCGCGCTGCTCGCCCTCGGCACCATCGCCGCGGCGTTCACCTGCCGCGCCCTTTCCAACCGACTGCTGCGCGGCACGGACATTTCCTACGGGATTTATATCTATCACTCCGTCGTCATCAACGTCCTCGTCCAGCTCGGCTTGATGACTTCGACGCGCTCGGTGGTGGCGGTCTATGCGGGGGCCCTCGTCCTGGCGCTGCTGAGCTGGCACCTCGTCGAGAAGCCGGCGCTGGCTTGCAAGTCCGCCTCGCCGCGCGCGCTTTGGAAACGCCTCACCGCGTCCTGATCATTTCACCACCGGCACCGGAATCGCCTCGCAGACCTGCCGCCAGCCGGGGAAGTTCCACTTGTTGGGAAACCCGGCGCACTGCTCGGGCTTCACCGGATGGATGCGGCAGGCATTGCCGTCGAGCATGACGCACTCGTGGTTCTCCTTCTCGATCAGCGAGAGCCCCTGCCGGTTCGTCCGCAGGCGGGTGAAGCGGTCGAGGAAATCCTGTTCTGCCAGACCGAGGAACTCCGCGATCGGTAGAATCTCATGCTCCTCGAGCCGCACGTCGCCCGGCCACTTGCAGCAGGCGGTGCAGCGCTGGCAGACGTAATGGACATCGGGCTCCAGCGTGACCTCGCGGTTTCCCGGGCTGCCGTGGTTGATCGGAATTTCACTCATCATCAATCCAGCCGCCGGTAGTAATAATTCACCCGTCCGAGGAACCCGCGCCATTTCGAACCGGGACGGCCGCCGTCCATCAGGAAATGCGGGCAGTTCTTGTTAGCCGGGCTTTTCCCGCGGCGCGGCCAGTGGTAGTGCGGCACCACGTTCTGCAGCGGGATGCGGTTCTTCTTCATCAACACCGCCGTTAGCTTGGCGGTCCGCTCGGTGGTGGCCGAGCGGTTGTTGCCGCGGTTCTCACACATCTCGATGCCGATCGACAGCCGGTTCCCCGGACCGCCGAAGTCGGCGTGCTCGCCCTGCTCGGTCGTCGGCATGTGCTGGATGGCCACCCCCTGGTCGATCGTGAAATGCCAGATCAGGAAGCCGATCCGGTTGCCGTAGCGAGTCTTGGCCGAGCGCAGCGCGCCGTTCTTCAGCGCCAGCGAATGCTGCCTCGCCCCCGCCGTATAATTCTGGGTGCTGTGGATGGTGATGTAGCGCGGGATCATCGGGCGGACCACCCTGCGGCCGTAAGTGCCGCGCCGGACCATGTCGGTTTGCAAATTCACCTGGCGCAGCATCGCCGACAACGAGGTCCCGCCGCCCGAGCCGGTTGACTGTTGGGGAATCACCCGGCTGGGGGGGCGATACTGATCCCGCCCCCCGCCGGGTGGCCCGATCGGGACGCACTGGAGACAGGCGAACACCAGCACTGCGAACGGAAGTAGCCAGCGAAGGGATTGCACGGGCGGAAATTACCACGGCCGATTTTCTTCGGAAATCCAAATCTCCTCCAATCCGCGACTTGCTCCGGAGTTGACCTCGGCGCGCCGGGTGTTGTTCATTCGCGCACACGATGTCCGCCGCTCCTGATTCCAAACCGCTGATCATGACGCCCCACGAGGCGCTCAAGCGGTATTTCGGATTTTCCGGGTTTCTCGACGGCCAGGAAGAAGTGATCCAGGAAATCACCTCCGGCCGCGACGGCCTCGTCGTCATGCCGACCGGCGGCGGGAAATCGCTGTGTTTCCAGATCCCCGCGCTTTGCTTCGGCGGCGTGACGCTGGTGATTTCGCCGCTCATCGCGCTGATGAAAGACCAGGTGGACGCGCTCGTCGCCCGCGGCATCGCCGCGACGATGATCAACTCCACCCTCTCCTGGCCCGAGCAAAAAGAGCGGCTCGACGGGATGCGCGCCGGCAAGTGGAAGCTCGTTTACGTCGCCCCCGAGCGGTTCCGCGCCGAGAGTTTCCTCAACGCCCTCCAAGGCATCGAAATCTCGCTTTTCGCCGTGGACGAGGCGCACTGCCTCAGCCAGTGGGGCCACGATTTCCGGCCCGACTACCTGCGCCTCGGCAAGTCGCTGGAGAAAATCGGCCGGCCGCAATGCGTCGCCCTCACCGCCACCGCCACCCCCGTCGTCCGCGAGGACATCACCCAGGTGCTCGCCCTGCGCTCGCCCTTCGAGCGCGTCAGCGGATTTTCCCGGCCGAACCTATCACTCAACATCTCCTCCGTCGACAAGGCGGCGCAGAAGGACGAGCGGATGCGGTCTATCATCGCCGCCCACAAGACCGGCATCATCTACTGCGCCACCCGCAAGAAGGTGGACTCGGTTTCCGAAACGCTCGCCAGCTGGGGCGTCAAGTGCGTCGCCTATCACGGCGGCATGGGCGACCAGGAGCGCGAGCGGGCGCAGGAAATCTTCATCAGCCGCAAGGTCGGCATCGCCGTCGCCACCAACGCCTTCGGCATGGGCATCGACCGCTCGGACGTGCGCTTCGTCATCCATTACGAAATCCCCGGCAGCGTCGAGGCCTACTATCAGGAGGCCGGCCGCGCCGGGCGGGACGGGGAAAACGCGTTCTGCGAGATGCTCTTCAACTACGCGGACACCCGCACCCAGGAATTCTTCATCGACGGCGCGAACCCCACCGCCGCCATCGTCCGCTCGATCTATCAATACCTGCTCAACGAGGCCGACAAGGATTTCGAAGTCCACCGCACGCTCGACGAGATTGCCGAGAACGCGGACGTGAAGAACTCGATGTCCGTCGGCAGCGCGATGGCCATCCTCGCCCGCGGCGGCTACGTCGAGCGCTTCGAAATCCCGAAAAAGCGCATGAAAGGCACCCGCCTGCTCAAGCCGGACGTGCTCGCCCGCGGCCTCCAGCTCGACGAGAACGCCATCGAGGAAAAAGACCGCCGCGACCGCGAGAAGCTCAAGTCGATGGTGGAAATGTGTTATTCCCGCAGCTGCCGCCAGCAGTGGATTCTCAGCTACTTCGGCGAGGAGGAAGCCGGCGTCTGCGGCACCTGCGACGTCTGCCGCGACGAAGGCTCCGGCGAGAACCGCCCGCCCACCGCCGAGGAAACCACCGTCGTCCGCAAGGCGCTCAGCGGCGTCGCCCGGATGTCCCGCCGCACCGCTAACGGCTGGGAGCCGCGCTACGGCCGCGGCCGCATCGTCCAGATGTTAGCGGGCAGCAAGTCCCAGGAAATCATCGGCGGCGGCCTCGACAAGCTCACCACCTACGGCATCCTCCGCGACAAGGGTGCGGGCTACCTCAACAGCCTGATGCGCTCCCTGTCCGACGCCGGACTGGTCGTCACCATCACCGGCGAGTTCCCGCTGCTCACCCTCACGCCCCTCGGCGACAAGGTCATGCGCGGCGAGGCGAAGTATCAGCTCGTCTGGCCCGATCCCGAGGCCGGCCGCAAGGAAGTCGCCCTCAAGGACCACGGCTTCGACGGCCAGCTCTACTCGATGCTCCGCGACATCCGCGAGAAAATCGCCAAGCGCGAGGACGTCCCCTCCTACGTCATTTTCGGCAACAAGACCCTCGAAGCCCTCGCCCGCTATCAGCCGGTCAACGCCGAAGAAGCGCTCCACGTCCCCGGCATCGGCGCCGCCAAAGTCCAGCGCTACGCCAAGCCGTTTCTCACGGCCATCGTCGCCTGGAAAAAATTCCGGTGCTAGCCCGCTGCAGAGACGCCTTCCAATTCCACCACGAGCCCCTGTTTCCGCCCGGAAACAAGGCCCGCTTCACTCAAAAGTGGCTGGCGCGTCTCGCGCCAGACCGTCTTCGAAGCGTCTCGCTCCGAGTCTGAACTTCGCGAGTCCGGCTTTACCCCACATCCATTGAAACAGGACCGAATAACACTCAGCCAGGCAGACCGAACTCAATCAGCCGTCATCCACATCATTAAAACTCCCGCCATAGCCCGGTCGATAGAGCAGGAGGCCGGAGTATTTGGCGATTTCCTGAAAATGAGCGTCTATCGCATAGAGCCGCACCCCGTCGTGGATGGCGATCGCGGCGATGAGGACGTCGAGCCATGGGATGGTGAGACCTTTTTCCCGGAGCCGCCAGGCGAGGGCGACGGCGCGGTCCCAGTCGTCCTCGCGGCACGGGCGGTAAGGAATGACCGAAAAGCGCTTCCCGAGAAGCGCGCGTTCCTCCAAGCGAGCACCGCCGAGGACTTCCAGACGGACCGGTGAGCACCACTGGGCCTCATAGGCTTCCAGCAGTCCTTCCACTGCGAGTTTCACCCTCATGTCGCCATTCCGGCGGAGGCTCTCGATCCAGGCGGATGAATCCACGAGTACCATGGCGGCTCAGTCTTGGTAGAGGGGTGGGACCGGATTGGCGAGATCAAGACCTGCCGCATCCACCGCCGGAGCCGGGTAGTCGAAAACTCCTTCCCGGATCATCCGGCCAAATTCCCGCGCCTGTTTGCGGCGCACAAACTCAGTGACCGCCCGCGCCACCGCCGGACTCTTGTTCTTGTCCCCGGTGATCTTCAGCAACTCGGCCAAGACGTCATCTGCGATATCCACTGTGATTCTCATGCCGTAGCCTATCCTCATTTCCCATCAATTCAAATTTAATTATGCATCATTTTGATGATTATTTCCTAAATTTCACCATTACTCTCCCCGATTCACTGAGCGGCTACAAAGATCAATCTTGCTTTGTGGCCTGCGGGTGCAGGCCCAGAAGTTGCGACACTTCCCAATTCCACTCCGACGCCCTCAAAATCCACTGCGATGCCGGAGATCTTCACGTTTTCACCATCCCAATCCACTGCGACGCCCTAATTTCTCACTGCGAGCCCCTGTTTATCCCCGAAACAAGCACAACTTCATGAGAAGGCGGCCAAAGTGGCTGGCGCGTCTCGCGCCAGACCGTGCTCGGAGCGTCTCGCTCCGAGTCTGATCTTCGCGCACCCAGCCTCACCCTCACGCCTCCCCACCTTAAGCCGCATGCCCAACAATCACTAACACGAATCAGCGGGAAATCATTTCCACAAAATTACTGGCACTCTCGACCCCGGAGAAAATCGCCGCCGTCCAAGATCTTCTCAACATCTTCCGCTACGACAAGAGCGCCCATCAGGACGTCTCCAAGGACAAGGAACTCGCCGGGGAAATTTTTCTTTCCGTTAAATTGTTAAAATCTCAGCGGGCTGGCTGATGGACATTTGATACGAGAACCTGATCTCCCCAGCAAGCTCGGATTGCTCTTTCGCGCTGGGGCGCACGGCGGATTTTTAAAAATCGGCAAAAATCTGGTTTTCAGCTGATTGAGCCAAATTACTGAACATGTTCTGCGCCTCCGGGCACAACTCGCGCATGGCCACATCCCGCTACCGCGTCCCGGCAATGCCCGAACAGCATGTCCTTGAGCATGTGCGCGTTCGATTGATCGATCCTGACGATGCCATCGGACGTGATCGTTACCGCGCGCTCATCGAAAAACATCACTATCTCAATAGCCAGTTGTTCCGTGGCAC
>NZ_JBIKBQ010000019.1:0-37828 GCF_058122085.1 Luteolibacter sp.
CAGCCCGCAACTGAGAGTTAGATTTTGCGTCGCGGTGCTGAGGTCGATGCCGGACGCGCCGACTGTCAGGGTGTTGCCCGCGCCGAGGGTCACCAAGCCGCCGGGGCTGACGATTTTGATCCCGGCCCAGGCCAGGTCCGAGCCCAACAACGTGCTGTTGGCGGCGGTCACGGTGGACGTCCACTGGGCGATGTCGGCGGGGCCCGGCGCGGTGGTGGTCAGCCAGCTTGCGGGGAGATTGAGGTCGGTGGTGTTGTTGGCCTTGTTGAGCGTGGCGGCGGGCGCGGATGAAGGAACCAAAGCGAGCCATGCGGCGATAGCACCGGCGCGAATGACGACACTGTTGCAGGCGCCGATGCCCGGGTGGCTTGGGTTTTTCATGGGAGTGGTTTGGCGGATCGTTGGAAGGATCTTACGCACGGCATGGGTTGCGCCTGAAAATCGCACGCTCCAGCGGCAAGACAATGAATTCCTTTCCAGGTGGATGGGCATGGCGGTTGGAAACCGCCTCCAATGTGCGAAAGGCCGGGAGTGTTAAACTCCCGGCCTTTCGGTTTAGTTATTCAGGTGTCGGCCCGGCTCATGGTGCCGGCGTCACGAGCAGGCGGAGGAACAGCTTGTCCTCGCCGGTTGGCAGGGTGTAGCTCAGGTTTCCGCCCGAGGGCACGGGCTTCGGACTCACATTCGTCCAGGTGACGAGGTCGGGCGAGGTTTGGACCTCATAGGTGCCTTCGTAGGTCGCACTCGCCGGCCAGATGATCGTGTTGGTTGCATCCAGGCCGTTCATGGCGGTGAACGAGGAACCGGTTTGTCCCATGAAGTATTCCACGCCGTTTTCCACGCCGTCGTTGTCGTGGTCCTGATCCGCGGTTTGGCCGGTGGCACCGTTGGTGGTGGCCCAACTGGTGAAATCATCGGTGGAAACGGTGGCGGCTACAAGCGTAATCGGCGCCGAGAGGGCGTAGACGCGCCCGGAGCCCGAAGAGTTGAAAACCATCGTCCAGTCGTCGTTATCCCCCCCACCGCCTGTGTTTCCATATTGGACAGCTCCGTTGCCAAGAGGATCAGATGCGTCCCCCCCGTTTGTCATTCCCGTGAAGACGCCGACATTGCCCACGTCAACGCCATTTTCGTTCATATAGGGAGCAAGCCATTGGCCGGGCGCTCGCTCGGGGATTCCATTCCAAATATCCGCCCTGTTGTTGGCCCAAACCGTCGTGCCGTCCATCAGTATGACGGACTCTCCAAACCCCGAGTCGGTTCCGGTGTTGACTCTCGCGTTCACGGCCGCTGTGCAGCCCAGAACATTCCAAGTCCCGTCTCCGAGGTTAGGGAATGTCGTGCTGGCAGCAGCGACACCTTGGACGAACGTGTTGTAAGTCGTAATGTCGGTGGACGAAACGGGCGTTGCGCTGCTGGTGACGAAGGCGAGGCGGTAGGTATCCCCCACCGCCCAGGCAAGGCCCGTGGCGGGATTGATCCCGCCATTGGCAGTCAGCTGCAAGACGCCCAATGGACATTCCGGGGTAGGTGGCGGGCCCGAGTAAGTGATCGTTCCATCCACCGCGAGATTCGTGGTGTCCCAGGTTCCGATAGGCAGGCTGATGCTGGCAATAGCTCCCGTGAGGGTGGTCGAGGAAAGGTCGAAGAGGGCGAACGTATCGCCCGGATCAAGGTCTCCGGAAAGAAGCACGACCGAAAGCTTGGCGTTGTTGAGATCAATCACCGTGCCCAGCCCCGAGGGCAAAGAATATTGGTCCGCTGCGAGAGTGTCGGCATTGATTTCGAACTTCGAGTTAGGAATCAGTTGTTGCCATTGGTATTCCGGCGGGTCCGGATTCCAAAAATCGTATTGACTCCACCCGGACGCGCCGTCGATCGCGAAATTGGTGTTTTCGAGTACGTTGGCTCCCCCATCGGTCACATTGACGGTGTTGATGACCCAGGCCGGGGGGCCTTCAGTTACACCTCCGTCCCAGTTGCCCGTGAATAAGACAGAAATAGCGGTTCCTGCGGGCCAGTTGCCGAAGTTCATCACGCTTGTCACGGTTTTCGGAGTATTGCTCCACCAGCCTTGAGGCGCCCACCAAACACCGGTACCGCCGGGCTCACTCTCATAGCCGTTAGTGATAGAGATGGCAGTCTGAACACCACCGTTGATTACCAAAACGGCCGAGCCGAAATCATAACCTTCCTCAAAATGGTAGGTGTGGTTGATGGTGAGGATCACATCCCCATCGGCGACGGTAGTTAGTAAATCCTTGGCAAGAGCGGCTTCGCCGTTCTCTCTGCCTTTCACCGCAAAGCCCCCCGGTGTGGCGGGCACTTGCGCGGTGGTCAGGGGGGTGACGCCAATGGCGCCTGCGCCGCCGACCTCAATAATTTGTGCCTGCGCGCTTCCCGCGCCAAGTGCAAAGGCGCCGGCGAGGGCGAGGTGCTTGAGGGTGTTTCTGATCGGGTGGTCTCGATTTGATGTTTTCATTGCGATTTTTTGGTTGGCTGGTTGTTTGGTTGTTTGTTTGTTTGTTTTTTTTGCTGGGAGATTGCTTTTGAGGTGAGGCCCCTGATCCGGTGTCCGGTGTCCGGGCATGGATGTGAGATGACGGGGCATGGGTTTTAGAGGCTCAAATTCAGGGTTTGGGGCAGGGTTTGGCGCGGTTGGAAAAGCAGTGTTCCGCGTCGGTCAGAGGCAAACTACCCACTCCCGCGAAACACGCAAGAATTATTTTCAAAGCTACTTGTCCTGATTTCCGATGGTTTTCCGGGCACAGGAGGGATGCGCGTGCGGACGGCCGCCGGGAGGTGGGGGAACACCTGCGGGCGGAGCTGTGCCGCGGGGCCCGGAGCGGGCAAAACCGTTGAGAATCAAGCCCCGCCCGGGCGGAGACCGCGAGGAATGGAATCGGGTGCTCAAGAAATGCCAGGGATTTGCTTTTGGGGTGAAGGCCGTTGCCCCCCCCCCATTTCCCCGCCCTCCGGCTCCGGGCCGACGCATTGGCTCTTTCAGGGGCCTTCCGCAGAAAGCAAATTCCTTGCAGTAGTAACGATGGCATGATAATGCACGGCATCAATCAAGTGGCTGTTCCAAAGCCGGTTGCTGGTGGTCCCGGCGGTAGCCTGATGGACTCGTGCCCATCACCGAGGCGAAGGAACGAGTGAAGTGGGCGTGATCATAGAACCCACAGAGTTGTGCCACGGCAGTCACCGTATCGTCGGTTTCGATGAGCAGACGGCAGGCGTGTTCCACCCGGATGCCCACAAGATATTGGTGCGGACTGGTGCCGAAGGCCTTGCGGAAATTCCGTTCGAACTGGCTGATGGAAAGGCCCGCCTGTTGGGCGAGTTGCGCGGTGGTGAGGGGTTCCGCGAACTCGTCGTGCAGTCTTGCCACGGTGGCGGCCAGTTTCCTCATCGTGGCGGGAGCGTTGCGCAGATTGTCGATTCTGCGGGAAAACCCCGCCAGGCCGATGACGCGGCCGTCCGCGTCACGCAGGGGAATCTTGTGAGTGATGACGAGGTGGGGCGATCCCTCGCGCTCGGGAGCGAGTTCAATGCGGTTGAGCTTTGGCAATCCCGATTCCATCACTTCGCGGTCATCGGCCAGATATTCCTCCGCCCGTTCGGCCGGGAAGAAATCGCGATCGGATTTCCCCAGTGCCTCGCGCTCGGATTTCACGTGGCAGAATTCGCATCCGAGGCGGTTGAGCGCCACAAACCGGGCCTCGCGGTCCTTCATGAAAAACGAAACGTCGGGCATCAGGTCGAACAGGCGCACGATTTGTTGGAGTGACCCGATCTGCCGGAAGAAGGCGTCCGCCGTGGATTTGGATTTCATGCCGGGATTTTACACAAGAATGAGTGGATTGTGCAAGCCGCTCGCCGGTGTCGGTTGGGTAGGATGAAATCCTCAAAAAGGCGACCCGCACATGAACCAATCCCGCCGCACGTTTCTTCAGACCTCACTGGCCACCGTGATCGCCAGCCAAGGCTTCCAGGCCCAAGGCGCTCCGACGGGGCGCAAACTGCGCATCGCCGGCATCGGCGTCGGCGGCATGGGCCTCAACAACATGACCAACCTCGCCGGCGAGGACATCGTCGCGCTCTGCGATGTGGACGAACGCCACGCCGGCGGTGCTTTCAAAAAGTTTCCGGATGCCAAGCGCTGGCGTGATTTTCGCGAAATGCTCGAAAAGCAACCGGAGATCGAGGCGGTGATGATCGCCACCCCGGACCACACCCACGCGTCCATCGTCCTCGCCGCGCTCAAGGCCGGCAAGCACGTGTATTGCCAGAAACCTCTCACCCACGACATCCATGAAGCCCGTTTGCTGGCACGGGCCGCCGCCGAGGCCAAAGGCTGCGTCGCTGTGATGGGCAACCAGCATCACTCGTCGGCGGGCATGCGCCGGGTCGCCGACTGGGTGCGTGGCGGCGTGATCGGGGAAGTGCGGCGCGTGGTTGCCTGGTGTTCGCTCAATTACCGCCCCTTCGGCAACGCTTACTGGTCCACTCTCACCGACCGACCACCCGCCGAAACCCCAGTCGTCCCCGACACGCTCGATTGGGATCTCTGGCTCGGCCATGCCAAGGAGCGCCCCTATCATCCCACCTATCACCCGGCCCGCTGGCGCGCTTGGTGGGATTTCGGCTGCGGCATGATGGGCGACCGTGGCGTCCACACGCTCGACGCCGCCTGCAACGCGCTCGACCTCGGAAAACCCTCGTCTATCGAACGCCTCTCGATCGATGGAGCCAATGAATTCATCCACCCGGACAAAGCGCACGTCCGTTACCAATTCCCCGCACGCGGCAAATTTCCCGCGATGGAGCTCGATTGGTATTCCGGCGAACGCCCCGCCGAAGTCGAGGAACTGGCAAAAGGCCAGAAGGTCGGCGACGACCAAGGCGGCGCGTTGTTCATCGGCACGCGCGGCATGATCAGTCACGGCACCTATCCATCCGGCAACCTCGCCCTGCACCCGGCCACCTTGAAGGAAGAAGCGGGCAAAGCACCCGCCACCATGCCCGAAACGCGCGGCAGCCACGAAGCGGTCTGGGTCGCCGCCTGCAAGGGTGAAGGTCCGGTTTCCTCCGGCTTCGCCTACGCCACCGCCCTCACCGAACTCACCCACCTGGGCAACCTCGCGATCCAACTCGGCGGCAAGATCGAATGGGACGCCGCCGCGGGCATCGCCACCAACCGCCCGGAAGCCGCCGCATTGATCCGCATGCCGCGGAGACAGGGATGGGAGCTTCAAGCGTGACCTAACCGGACGAAAACGATGAATCCCATTCCCGATCCCTTCCAGGGGAAACGTCAGGAAAACGGCATCCTGGAGTGCGAATTCCAAGGTGAAAGCGTGCCGATGATCCTTCGCCACGAAGCGGTGCGCCGTGCGGCGAAGGACTGGATGACCTTCAGTTCCGACGCGCCGTTCCGCGTGCCCATCCCTTCGGAGGAGGATGTTAGGACCATGCGGCAGTTGCCGATCGAAACCAATCCGCCGGAGCACACCGACTACCGTGCGATCGTGGAGCCGTTTTTCAAGCGGCCGAAGGACCCGGAGGTCGTCGCGCGGATCGGGGATTTGATCGATGAGTTGCTGATAGACGCCATGGCCCGCGACTCGGTCGAGATCGTGCGCGGGTTCGCGCTGCCCTTGCAGTCGCGTGCGTTGACCTATTTGCTCGACGTTCCGGAATCCGAAGCGGAAATCTGGATTGGCTGGGGCATTCATGTGTTTCACGACGGCGATTCCGGGGAAAGGAAGGAATCCTCGCTCGAAGCTTATCTCCACGCGAAATTCGATGAGGCCGCCGCCAATCCCGGCGACGATTTCTTCAGCGCCCTCACCCGCGCGACGTTCCGTGGCCGGCCGCTCAGTCGCGAGGAAATGATGGGGTTCGCAAACCTGACATTCGCCGGCGGGCGGGACACGATCATCCATTCGATCTCGTCGGTGACCGCCTATCTATCCGAACACCCGGAGGCCTTGGAATACCTGCGGGAGAATCCGGCGCGCATCGTCCTGGCAAGCGAGGAGTTCTTCCGGGTTTTCATGCCGCTCACGCACATCGGCCGCGTTTGTCCGGTGGCGACCGATGTCCACGGCGTCAACGTCAAAGCCGGTGGCCGCGTTTCGCTGTGCTGGGCGTCCGCGAATCAAGACGAGTCCGTTTTCGACTCACCCGGCGAGCTGCGTCTCGACCGCAAACCGAATCCGCACCTGTCATTCGGCTTCGGCCCGCATCTGTGTCTCGGCGCTCTCCACGCGCGGTTGCTTCTCAGGACCTTGTTGCTGAAACTCACCCAGCGAGTCGCCACCATCTCCGTGCTTTCCGCCACCGAGCGGATCGAGAAAACCGCCGGATACGAACGCCAACTCGGCTACGATTCATTGTCTGTCAGATTCACGCCACATTCCACGAAACATGACCTCCCGTGAACGAGCCCTTAACCTGCTAGACCGAAGCCCGGTGGACTGAAACCCGGTGGATCGCCGGCCCGTGTGCTGTTGCTAGGGATTTGGGCTTCGATCATGTCTCGGTCATTTCGGACCCAATCCCCTTTTCCCCGCCCTCCAGTCTACGCCGCCTACTTCGCTGAAGCTACGAAGGCCAAGAAGGCTTCCTCCTTCGCTAAAGCTTCCACCGTCGCCGGAGGCTATGGCGGACAAGACGGCGGACAAGACGGCGGACAAGACGACAGGCAGGCCGGTCCGGCCACCGGCTCTTTCAACGGCCTTCACCCCACAAGCAATTTCCTAGCAATAATAGAAACTCAAGCGTTGCGAATGCGGGTGACCGCGGCGGCCATGTCCGGCGCGCGGAAGGTGGAGGAGCCCGCAACCATCACGTTGGCCCCCGCGGTGTAGCAGCGGGCGGCGGTGACGGCGTCGATGCCGCCATCGACCTCGATGTGATAGGAAAGCCCCTTCGCCTCGCGAAGGCGCGCGGCGGCGGTGATTTTCTCCAGCACCTCCGGCATGAACGCCTGTCCGCCGAAGCCGGGGACGACCGTCATGCAGAGGAGCAAATCGATCTCGCCGAGGAACGGTTCCACCGCGCTGACCGGCGTGGCGGGATTGAGCGCGAGCCCTACCAGGCAGCCCGCCTCGCGGATGCGGCGCAGGGTTTCCGCCACGTCGTGTTCCGCCTCCACGTGGACGGTGATCAGGTCCGAGCCGGCGGCGATGAATTGCTGCAAATAGCGGTCCGGCCGCGAAATCATGAGATGGACATCGAGGAAAATGTCATTCGACTCATGCACCGCCTGGACGACCGCCGGGCCGAAGGAAATGTTTTCCACGAAGTGCCCGTCCATCACGTCCAGATGCATCCAGTCCGCGCCGGCGTGGATCGCGCGGCTGACTTCATCGCGGATGCAGGAAAAATCCGCCGCCAGCAGCGACGGGGCGATGACGCGGTCATGGAAATTTTTCGGAATCACAGAGCCGATACGAACCACGGATCGACCCGCCAGACACGGAAAAATTTCCGCGGCGGATGAAACAACGTGCGTGCCGTGGCGGCATCCGTTACCCATCGGGCGTGGAAGACGAAGCCCCGATCATTGATTTGCACAGCGACATTTACTTCATGGGCCAGGCGCTGCGCGAGGCCCGCAAGGCCTATGCCGCCGAGGAAGTCCCGGTCGGCGCCGTGGTCGTGCGCGAGGGGCGGATCATTTCCCGCGCCTGGAACCAGGTGGAAACGCTCAAGGACGCCACCGCCCACGCGGAAATGCTCGCGCTGACCGCCGCGCAGGAAGCGCTCGGCGACTGGCGGTTGGAAAAATGCACGCTCTATGTCACCAAGGAACCCTGCCCGATGTGCGCCGGAGCGATCGTCCATTGCCGGCCGGAGCGCGTGGTTTTCGGCTGCCCGGACCCGAAGGCCGGAGCCGCCGGCAGCTGGATCAACCTGCTCGAAGCCAATCCCCCGCTCAACCACCGCTGCGACGTCACGCCCGGCGTGCTCGGCGAGGAATGCCTTTATTTGCTCCAGAGTTTCTTCCGCGAAGCCCGGGAGAGGAAAAAGACCGAGAAACTGGGAGATTCCGCCGAACCGTTGATTTGATCTGGCGGGCTGGCTCTCAAACTGAGATTCTTCCCCTACGAAAGTCGTCATTTCCATGGAAAAGTCAGTCATCAAGAGATCCCTCAAAGACTTCCGCGGCCGGGAGAATCCTTGGAAAAACCGTAACTACACGGAGCGTCTCAGCGCCATGGCCGTGATTTGCCAAACCAATCAAAAAGATGGACCAGCTCAATCAGGATTTCCTCGGGTTTATCGAATTACTCGAAGCGGAGAAGGTTGATTACCTCATCGTCGGCGGCTACGCGGTGGGCTTGCATGGATTCCCGAGATACACGGGAGACATTGATTTTTTCGTGGAAATCAGCACCGGAAACGCCGGTAAAATCCTGCGCGTGTTCGAGAAATTTGGTTTCGGCGATATCGGCCTCACGCTCGGGGATTTCCTGGAAAAGGACTTCGTCGTCGAAATCGGGCGCGAGCCGAGGAAAATTCAAGTTCTCACTGGCATCGACGGGGTGAGTTTCAACGAGTGTTTCGAGCGGAAAATCGAGGTCGAGATAGGCCGGATTAACATGAAATTCATCGGCAAGGACGATCTGATGCGAAACAAAGCGGCTTCCGGCCGCCCCAAAGACCGGATCGATCTGGAAGAACTTGGGAAACTTTAGACCCACCCCCGCGCTTGCGCCGCCCGCCGCATCTCTTTAGGAAACTTCCGTGGCCGCGAAAGCAAAGACATCTCCCCAGAACGCCGGAAATTTTTTCGCGGTCGTCGGCAGCGACGAGGGCCTCGTCCGCGAAAAGGCGCTCCTCCTCTATAACCAGCTCACCAACGGCGTGGACGACGGTTTCACCCACGAGACCATCGACGGCATCGCCGACAACTCCGAGTCCGCCTACGAAATCTGCTCCTCCACGATCCAGGCGCTGCTGACCATCCCGATGTTCGGCGGCGACAAGGTGGTCTGGCTGCGCAACGCGAATTTCCTCGCCGACAACGTCACCGGCCGCTCCCAACGCACCGAAGCCGGCGTCGAAAGCCTCCGCGCCACTCTCGAAAAAGGCATCCCGGACGGCGTGAAATTCCTCCTGACCGCCCAAGGCGTGGACAAGCGCCGGGGGTTCTGGAAATTCATCGAAAAAGCCGCCGACGTCCAGGTCCACGACCGCATCGACACCAGCCGAGACGACTGGCAGGGCCAGGTCGCCTCGCTCGTCACCAAGCGCGCCCGCGAACTCGGCCTCACTTTCGACCGCGACGCCATGGCGCTCTTCGTCATGCTCGCCGGCGAGCAATCCCAGCAAATCGGCAACGAGCTGGAAAAACTCGACCTCTACCTCGGTCCGGAGCGCCGCGAGATCACCGAGGACGACGTCCGCGTGCTCGTCCCGCTCAGCCGCGCGGCGGTGGTTTTCGAAATCGGCAAGGCGATCCAGTTAGGCAACGCCGCCCGCGCCATCCAGCTCATCGACCAGCAGCTCGAAGCCGACGAATCCGCCATCGGCATCATGCGCGCCTCGATCATCGGCGTGGTGAGAAACCTGTTCATGGCCAAGCTGATCATCGAGAAATTCAAGGTCCCGACCGGCAACTACCCCGCCTTCGCCGGCGGCCTCAACCGCCTGCCCGAAGCCGACCGCGCCTGGCTGCCGCAGAAAAAGGACGGCTCCGGCGTGAACGTTTTCCCGATCTTCCTCGCCGCCGACAACGCGAAAAACTTCGAGCTCGCCGGCCTCCAGCACGTCATGGAAGCCACCCTCAAGGCCGACCAGGCGCTCGTCACCACGGGCCTCGACCACCGGCTCGTCCTGCACCGGCTGATCGTGGAAATCGCCTCGGCCAGAAAGGCCCCCGCCCGCCGATGAGATTCATCGCTGACCAATCCCGGTAAGTAGAGCCTGCCTCGGGCAGGATCTTTTTGATTTACTCCACCGCGGTTTCATGAGAATCCCATGGTTTGATGAGATTTCAAATCGGGGATCCATCAATTGTTTGGGCTTCGTCAAATACCATCATGAGAAAATACACTGCAGAGTTTATCGGGACATTCTGGCTGGTTCTTGGAGGCTGTGGCAGCGCCGTGCTGGCGGCCGCGTTTCCCGACGTGGGCATCGGCCTGTTGGGCGTTTCCCTCGCCTTCGGGCTCACCGTGTTGACGATGGCGTTTGCGATCGGCCACATCTCCGGTTGCCACTTGAACCCCGCCGTCTCGGTCGGGCTCTGCGTGGGCGGGCGTTTCCCCGCCAGCCAGCTGCCGGGCTATGTCATCTCGCAGGTTCTCGGCGGCATCGCCGGAGCGGCCGTCCTCTACATCATCGCGAGCGGAAAAGCGGGCTTCGACGCCACGGCGGGCGGCTTCGCGTCGAACGGCTTTGGCGAGCACTCCCCCGGAGGATATTCCATGGTCGCCGCCTTGGTGACGGAAATCGTGATGACCATGATGTTCATCCTGATCATTCTCGGAGCCACTGACAGCCGCGCTCCGAAGGGACTCGCGCCGGTCGCCATCGGGCTCGGCCTCACGTTGATCCACTTGATCAGCATCCCCGTGACAAACACCTCCGTCAATCCGGCGCGCAGCACCGGCGTGGCGGTATTTCAAGGCGGCTGGGCGGTCTCGCAACTGTGGTTGTTCTGGGTGGCTCCCATCGTCGGCGCGGTCATCGGCGCGTTGATTTATGCCTTCATCGGGAAAGAGGAAAAGGCAACCCGCTGATAGGATTCCAACAAAAAGGGCTGCCTGACTTCAAGGTCAGGCAGCCCTTTTTCATTGGCAGGCGGTTACGCGAGGTCGAAGCGGTCGAGGTTCATCACCTTGTCCCATGCGGCCACGAAGTCGCGGAGGAACTTGGCCTGCGAGTCGGACGTGGCGTAAACCTCCGCGAGGGCGCGAAGCTGGGAGTTGGAACCGAACAGCAGATCGACGCGGGTGCCGGTCCACTTGAGTTCGCCGGTCTTGCGGTCGCGGCCTTCGAAGACATCCTCGTCCTTTGAGACAGCCTTCCACTCGGTATCCATGTCCAACAGGTTCAGGAAGAAGTCGTTGGTCAGGGCTTCGGGTTGCTTGGTGAAGACTCCGTGCCGGGAATTTCCGGCATTGGTGTCGAGGACGCGCAGGCCGCCGACGAGCACGGTCATTTCCGGTGCGGTGAGCGTGAGCAATTGCGCGCGATCCACCAGCAGCTCCTCGGCTGAGACCGAGAATTTCGTCTTGAGGTAGTTGCGGAATCCGTCTGCGACGGGCTCGAGCACCGAGAACGAGTCGACGTCGGTTTGCACCTGCGAGGCGTCCATCCGGCCCGGGGTGAAGGGGACGGTGACCGCGTGACCTGCGTTTTTCGCGGCCTGCTCGACGCCGGCGCAACCGGCCAGAACGATGAGGTCGGCCAGTGATACTTTTTTCCCGCCGGACTGGGCGTTGTTGAACGCGCTTTGGACGCCCTCCAAGGTTTCGAGCACCTTGCCGAGTTGGCCGGACTGGTTGACGGCCCAGAATTTCTGCGGGGCCAGTCGGATGCGCGCGCCGTTCGCACCGCCGCGCATGTCGGAGCCGCGGAACGTGGACGCGGACGCCCAGGCGGTGGTCACCAGGTCGGAAACGCCAAGCCCGGAAGCGAGGATTTCGCCTTTCAGGGAGACGATGTCCTGCGCGTCGATCAGCGGGTGATCGACCGCGGGGATGGGATCCTGCCAGATGAGTTCCTCCGCAGGAACCTCGGGCCCGAGATAGCGCGGGCGCGGGCCCATGTCGCGGTGGGTGAGCTTGAACCAGGCGCGGGCGAAGGCGTCGGCGAACTGGTCCGGATTCTCGAAGAAGCGCCGTGAAATTTTCTCATAAGCAGGGTCGAAGCGCAGTGCGAGGTCGGAGGTCAGCATGGAGGGCGCGATCCGCTTGGTCGCGTCGTGGGCGTGCGGGACGGTGCCTTCGCCCGCGCCGTTTTTCGGCCGCCACTGGTTCGCGCCCGCCGGGCTTTTGGTGAGCTCCCATTCGTAGCCGAAGAGGTTTTCAAAGTAGTTGTTGCTCCACCGGGTGGGCGTAGTGGTCCAGGTGACTTCGAGGCCGGAGCCGATCGCGTCGCCGCCCTTGCCGGTGCCGAAGCTGCTCTTCCAGCCGAGACCTTGTTGCTCAAGGCCGGCGGCTTCCGGGTCGGGACCGACCAGTGCCGCGTCTCCCGCGCCGTGCGTTTTACCGAAGGTGTGGCCACCGGCGATGAGTGCCACCGTTTCCTCGTCGTTCATCGCCATGCGGCCGAAGGTCTCGCGGATGTCGCGTGCCGACGCGATCGGGTCGGGGTTGCCGTTAGGGCCTTCTGGATTCACATAAATCAGGCCCATCTGCACGGCGGCGAGCGGGTTTTCGAGGTCGCGGTCGCCGGAGTAGCGCTGGTCGTCGAGCCACTTGCCCTCGGAGCCCCAGTAGATGTCTTCTTCCGGTTCCCAGATGTCCTCGCGCCCGCCGCCGAAGCCGAAGGTTTTGAAGCCCATCGATTCGAGGGCGACGTTGCCGGTCAGGATCATCAGGTCGGCCCAGGAGATTTTCCGGCCGTATTTCTGTTTGATCGGCCAGAGCAGGCGGCGCGCCTTGTCGAGGTTGACGTTGTCGGGCCAGCTGTTAAGCGGGGCGAAGCGCTGGCTGCCGGTGCCCGCACCGCCGCGGCCGTCACCGGTGCGGTAGGTGCCCGCGCTGTGCCACGCCATGCGGATGAACAGGCCGCCGTAGTGGCCGAAGTCCGCCGGCCACCAGTCCTGCGAGTCGGTCATCAGCGCGACGAGATCCTTTTTCAAGGCATCGAGGTCGAGGCTCTTGAACTCCTCGGCGTAGTTGAAATCCCCGCCCATCGGATCGGACCGCGAGGAGTGCTGGTGGAGGATTTTCAGGTTCAGCTGGTTGGGCCACCAGTCGCGGTTGGACGGGCCACGACCGGCGGCGTGGAGGAACGGGCACTTGGCTTCAGTTGTCATGTGTGTGTTTTGCTGGGATGAAATGAATCGGGCGGTGAAACCTTGAAAGCACGCGTCGTGGCGCGAATCGGCGACCATTAGTGAAGCGGAATACGCCATCGGTAAAGACCGCGCTTTCAATATTTGCCAGCGGAAATCAGAGCCATCTCATCTGTCTGCGCCGGCTCGCCCGGGATTGGAAGGAACGCTGGGGTCATCAAGCGCCCTGGGACAAAGGTCACGGCAAACTCGTGCGCCGCCGACTCAAGAGCGTGAGCCTCAGTCCGCAGGACAGCGGCCTGTGCGGCTGCTCGCGCCTCTTTCAGATGAAATGGCTCTGGTGGGAGCGCTTGCCGGCGGGAAATGGTTCTTGACGCATGGCCCGTGGGTTTCTGTTCTCTTGCCTTTCGTTTGCCGATCCAACCCTGCCGCCATTTTACCCGATGCCTCAAACCCCGCCCGAAGAAACCGATTTCATCCACAGTGAGGAATTCCTCCACGGTTTGATGAAGCACCAGCTCAAACTCTCCATCTCGTGTGCCGCGGCGTTTCTGCTGCTGTTGTTCGGAATGCCGCTGCTCAACTACTTCGCGCCGGAACTCATGGCGCGCCGTGTCGGCGGCTTCACCGTGAGCTGGCTGGTGCTGGGCGTGTTGTTTTTCCCATACGTCTGGATCATCGCCCGCATCTTCATCACCCGCTCGATGGCCTTGGAAGACGCCGAGGTCGTCAACGCGGCCGAGGGCAACAAGCGCCAATCCTGACATTTTTTGACCCGTGAATTTCTCCCAAATTGATCCCTGGATTCTCGCCTTCGCCGGCGTCACCGTCGCCGTCACGCTGTGGATGGGCTTCCGTTCCTCGAAGGGCTCCAAGTCCGCCTCGGACTTCTTCGTCGCCGGCCGCTCGGTCTCGGTCGGTTGGAACGCGTCCGCGATCTCGGGCGAATACCTCAGCGCCGCGAGCTTCATGGGCATCGCCGGGATGGTGATGTCCTCCGGCTACGACGCGCTTTGGTATCCGGTCTGTTATGCGTGCGGCTATTTGTTCCTGCTGCTCTTCATCGCCGGACCTCTCCGTAGATTCGGCGCTTACACGATCCCGGATTTCGCCGAGGGCCGTTTCGACTCTCCCTTGTTCCGCCGCATCGCGGTGTGCTTCGTGCTCTTCATCGGCTTCTTCTACACCATGCCGCAGATGAAAGGCGCGGGCACGGCGCTTTCCTACATTCTGCCAGGCCTGCCGTATTGGGTCGGCGTTGTCGTCGTCGGCGCGGTCATCACGCTGAATGTGGCGCTCGGCGGGATGAAGGGCATCACCCTGATCCAGGCGGTCCAGTATTGGATCAAGATGTTTGCCATTTCCGCGCCCGTTTTCGTCCTGCTATCCGTCTATGGCGGCTACGGGAAAAATCTCTCGCTGAACCAATCCGCCGCGCGGCCCGCCATCGTCCAGCCCGCCGATCCGGCTGAAATGCAACGCAAGGCGCTGCCGGAAAAAGCGCCCAAGGACGACGCCTGGCTCGCGCCCTTCGGCCCGCTCACCACCAAGGCCGTGAAGTCCGCCGCCGCCGCGCTTCCGGTCGAGGAGCGCGCGTCGTTCCTCGCGAAAAACGAGAAGCCCTTCTCGCTCATCTACACCTTCTCGCTCATCGTCGCGCTCGTCTGCGGCACGGCCGGTCTGCCGCACATCCTCGTCCGCTTCTATACGAATCCGGACGGTATCGCCGCCAAGAAGACCACCATGTGGGTGATGATCCTCATCGGCGTGTTCTATGTTTTCCCGCCGGTCTTCGGCGTGCTGGGTAGAAACCTGATGCCCGAACTCTACACCGGACTCGCCGGCGTCAAGGGCACCGACGCCGTGGTCCTCCGCCTTCCCACCCTGATCTCGCAGAAATACGGAATTCTCGGCTCGATCCTCAGCGGCATCACTTGCGCGGGCGCCTTCGCCGCCTTCATGAGCACCTTCTCCGGCCTGCTGGTTTCCATGACCGGCGCGCTCGCCCACGACGTTTACGGGCGGATGCTCCGCCCTAACTCCACGCCCGGCCAGCGCATGAGGATGTTCAAATGGTGCGCCGTCCTCATCGGCAGTATTTCCGTGGTCCTCGGCTGCTTCGTCGAGCCGTTGGAAATCAACTTCATGGTCGGCCAGGCCTTCGCCATCGCCGCCGCGAGTTATTTCCCGCTGCTGTTCATGAGCGTCTGGTGGCGCGGCATGACCATGAAGGGCGCCGCCGCCGGGATGCTGACCGGCGGGCTTTGCGCGCTCTTCGCGGCCACCGCGACGAACGTCAGCAACCTCTCGCTCGACAAGGGCGCGATGGGCAAGGTCTTCTCCGGCTTCGCCCCGCTCAATGATTTCTGGGCCGCCCATCCGCTGCTCCGCATCCTCTGCGAGCAACCCGCGATCTGGACGGTGCCGCTGGCGATTCTCCTCATGGTCGTCGTCTCCAAGGCCACCCGCTCCACCGTGCCCAAGGACGTGCGGATGAAAATGCTCGTGCTCCACGCCCCCGAGGCGCTCGGCCTCAAGCAGGAATACATCCAAGAGCACCAAGGCCCGGCGCATTGAAGTCCGGTGACGCAACGCCTGCCGGTTGACACGGGTGCCCGGGCGGCGTTTGCTTGCGCCGATGTCGCCCGATTCCCAACAGGACTTTGCGCTCGCCTTCCTGAGCATCCTCTTCGAAGGCGTGCCGTTCATTTTGCTGGGCACGCTGATCAGCGGATTCATCGACATTTACCTGCCGGCGGGGATCATGGACCGCTTTCTGCCGAGAAACAAATTTTTCGCGGTGCTGACTGCCGGGCTGCTAGGCGCGGTGTTCCCCGTTTGCGAATGCGCGGTGGTGCCGGTCATCCGGCGGCTGGTGAAAAAAGGCCTGCCCGTCTCCTGCGCGCTCACCTACATGCTCGCCGCGCCGATCGTGAATCCCATCACCGCGCTGAGCACCTGGAAAGCCTTCCAAGGCCAGGGCGCGGCGATGATGACCAGCTCGCGGCTCCTGCTGGGTTTCCTCATCGCGGTGGCCGTGGGAATCATCGTTTCGAAACTCCCGCTCGCCTCGGTGCTGAAGGCGAAGCTGGTAGAGAGCCTGGAGAAGGACGAGGCAAAAGCCGCCCACGATCATTCCTGCTGCGGCCACGATCATTCGCACGACGAGCCCGCGGAGGACAACCGCTTGGTCGCCGCCTTCCGCTCGGCGATGAAGGACTTCGTCGATGTCGCCGTCTATTTCGCCATCGGCGTGTCGATCACCGCGCTCTTCAACACCGGCATCGCGCCCGGCGCGCAATGGCTCGACAGCCTCGCGAAGAACCCGACCGCCGCGCCGGCGGCGCTGATGGCCCTCGCGTTCATTCTCAGCCTGTGCAGCACCTCGGACGCGTTCATCGCCGCGACTCTGGATAAATTCTCATGGGGCGCGAAACTCGCCTTCCTCACCTTCGGCCCGATGATGGACGTGAAGCTGCTCTTCCTCTATCAAACGGTGCTGCGCAAGCGGTTCATCGTCCTTCTCGCCATCGGCCTCTTTCTCGCCATCGGCGGGATTTCGATCTACTGGCAACAACTCGTGTTCGCAGCGAAATGAATCCCCGGAACCGGCGCATCCTGTTTTCCCTCGCGGTGCTCGTTTGGAGCGCGGTGCTGTTATATTTCTACGGCAGCGGGCGGATCACCAAATACCTCGCGCCGGACTTCCGGATCATTTCCTTCGCGGGCGGACTGGGGCTTGCGGTGCTCGGGCTTTTCAACCTGCTCACCGCGGGGCAACAGGCCGGTTGCTGCCACGACCACAGCGGCGAGGAGGACCCGCACGACCACGAAAGCGGCGACATGCACCCGGTCACCGCGGTGCTGCTGATGATCGTGCCGGTTGTTCTATCAGTCGTCTGGACCAAGGACGAATACTCCGCCGCAGCCCTCTCGCGAAAGGGCCTCTACGACGCGCCCTCGGCGGTTTCCTTGCCGTTTCTCGCCTCGTCGTTGCCCGCGCTGACCCGTGAGGAGATCGAGAAAAGCCACCGCAAGACACCGGACGGATTTCTCGAGTTCAACCTGATGGAGTTGTTTTTCTCCAGCGGCGACCGCGAGATGCAAGGCCTGCTCGACGGCCTCAAGGTGGAAACCGAAGGCCGCTGGATGGACGAGAAGGTCCGCAATCCGCACGGCTCGCGTAAGCGCCTCTACCGCTTGTTCATCACCTGCTGCGCCGCCGACAGCCGGGCAATCCCGATCGTCCTCGAGTTCGGCAAGACGCCGCCGGAGTTTCCCGAAAACGGCTGGGTGAAAGTCGCGGGCACCATGCGCTTTCCGTTGGAGGAAGGCGTCATCCAACCAGTGCTGACCGTTGATCGCGTGCTCGCCGCAGAGCCGCCCTACGAGGAGAGTTTCATGCGGAAAAAGTGACCATGGGAAAATCCTCACATCCTCGGCCGGAAGGTCACGTGTTAGTCCCGGCCGCCGTCATCGGTTCGCTCTCCATCCTGCTCGCCGTGGGGCTGAGCGCGCTCCACATTCTGGACCGCGTGGACCTGGCGATCGGGAAGTGGATGTCGCAGGGGAAACCGGCAGGTTTCCCCAAGGCCCTGCCCGAGTGGGCGGTGTGGCTGGCGGTGGTTTTGTTAACCTTCGGGCTGGCCTCCGCGATCCTCAGCGTGGCCGCCAGCTGGCGACGTGTCGTGTTGTGGATCACCACGGCGGCTCTGGTCGCGGCGTGGGCTCCGGTGCTGGCGCTGGCAGCGCACGCGCCTGACATCGCCGCGCCCTTCATCGCCGTGATCTGGTCCGGAGTCTGCGCCTTGATTTACGCGGGAAACCACCGGATGGCCTGCGACGAACCGGTAGATTTATCTGAAAAAACAAACCAATGAAGCGCGTTGATTTTCCGGAGCCCGTCAAGGCACTGGTGGGCGAACTCAAGCGCCTGCCGGGGATCGGTCCGCGCAGCGCCGAGCGCATCGCGGTGTGGCTCCTGCAAAGCCCGAAAGCCGATCCGGCAATGCTCGCCGGGGCTTTGTTAGCGGCGAAGGAGATGGTCCGGCCCTGCCCGGTTTGCGGGTTCTTCGCGACCGAAGCCGGCTGCGATGTCTGCGACGACCCGGCGCGCGACGACAAGATTCTTTGCGTCGTCGAGCAGGCGACCGACGTCCTGCCGCTCGAGCGCTCCGGCGCGTTCCGCGGCCGCTACCATTGCCTCGGCGGCAAGCTCTCGCCGCTCGACCGGGTGTCGCCCGAGGACTTGCGCATCCCGCCGCTGGTCCGGCGGATCGAGGCCGCGCCGGAGGAAATCGAGGTCATCCTCGCGCTCGGCTCCGATGTGGAAGGCGAGGCGACAGCGAACTACCTGGCAGAACTGCTGCGCGGCCGGAATTGCCGACTCACCCGCATCGCCCAAGGCCTGCCCGCGGGCGGCGGCCTCGAGCACGCGGACGAGCTCACGCTGATGCGCGCGATGCAAGGCCGGCGCAGTGTTTAGGAATCCGCGTGAAATCCCATCTCGCGTTTCGGCGCGGCATCCGCAGCGATGAGCTGCCGGATGGCGTCGAAGACGAGTTGGAACTGCTGGTCGTGATCGGCGTATTTCGCTTCGAGCGACTGGATCTTTTCGGCGAGTAGGGCATTGGAGTCCATCAGGCGGCGGAGTTGGACGAAGGTGCGCATGATGGCGATGTTCACCTCCACGGCGCGGGGCGAGCGGAGGACGCTGGAAAGCATCGCGACGCCTTCCTCGGTGAAGGCGTAGGGGAGGGTACGGCGACCACCGTGTGAACTTGCTCTTCCAGATTGGAATATCAAGTTGGGTCCTGTGGATTTTGAGGTCGCAATTTGCGATATCAAGATTTCCATCTCGTCTTCAGTGAGTTGGAACATGAAGTCGTCCGGGAAGCGGGCGAGATTGCGCTGAACCGCTTTGTTCAAGTTACCTGTAGTCACCCCATAAAGCTCCGCGAGATCGGAATCCAGCAGGACCTTTTCATGGCGAAGCACGTGGACGAGCGGGGCGATCTTTTCGGGAATGAAAAGGACCGTGCCTTTCCGGGGAGGGGATTTCTTCTTGGCTGGCATGGTGATAGCTGGATGAAGTCAACCCGGTTTGCGCCGGGCGTGCAATGACCCAGTTCACATGCAGCATGACTGAAAAATCATGTCCTGCGAGGCTAGCCGGGAAGTAAATTTTGACAGGATGCGCGATCCTGGATAACCCTGATTTCACCCATGCACCCGTTCCTCGCTCCCGATTTCCAAATCCGTTGGTCCACGCTTGTTCCCGAAGCCGTCGAGCCGGACATCCGCCACGCGCTTGCTCTCGCGAAGCAAAACATCGAGGCGATCTGCGCGCAGGATCACGCGGCGGCGACCTATGAATCCACCTTTCTCGCCTTCGAAAACGCCGCCGAGCAGCTCAATGACGGCTGGGGCCGCCTCAATCACCTCGACTCGGTCTGCGACTCGCCCGCCCAGCGCGAGGCACTCGGCAAGATGCTGCCGGAGGTCACCGATTTCTATTCGTCGCTCGCCCTCAACGACCGCTTGTGGGCGGTGATCAAGGCGGTGGGTGGCAGCGCGGAAATCGCCATGCTGCCCGCGGTCCAGCGGCGTTTCGTCGAGGAAACCCTGGCGGACTTCCGCAACTCCGGAGCCGATCTGCCCGCCGCTCAAAAAGAACGCATCGCCGCCATCGAGGCCGAGCTTTCCAAGATCACCAAGGAGTATTCCGAGCACGTCCTCGACTCGACCAACGCTTGGGAGCTCGTCATCACCGACGAGGCGAAGCTCGCCGGTCTGCCGGAGTCCGCCATCGCCGGCGCGGCCTCTAACGCCCGCGCCAAGGGCCACGAGACGCCGGCCTGGCGTTTCACCCTCCAGTTCCCGTCGATGTTCCCGATCATGCAGCACCTGCACGACGACGCGATCCGCCGCCAGGTCTGGGAGGCGTCCTCGAAAGTCGGGGCCGCCGGCGAGTTCGACAACACCACGCTTGTCTGGCAGATCCTCAGCCTCCGCCACGAAAAGGCCGGCATCCTCGGCCACGAGCATTTCGCCGATCTAACGCTACTCCGCCGCATGGCGAAAGACGGCGGCACCGCGCTCGGCTTCATCGAGAATCTCCACGCCCGCATTCATCCGTCGTTTCTGGCAGAGCACAAACAGCTCGCCCAATACAAGGCCGCGAAATCCGGCCAGCCCGTCGGCCCGCTCGAGCCGTGGGAAACCGCCTACTGGGCGGAGAAACAACGCCAGGAGAACTACGACTTCGACGAAGAGGCGCTGCGCCCTTATTTCCCGGTGGACGGCGTGATGGCCGGCATGTTTGAAATCGCCTCGCGGCTTTTCGGCATCACCATCCGCCAGCTCAAGACCGTCTTCTATCAACCCGGCGGCGGACCCGCCACGCTGCCGGAGGGCGTCGTGGAAGTCTGGCATCCGGAGTGCGCCTTCTACGAGATCCACGACTCGAAAACCGCCGCCCACCTCGGCTCGTTCTACGCCGACTGGCACCCGCGCGAGTCGAAGCGCGGCGGCGCGTGGATGAACTCGCTGCACACCGGCGCGCCCGGCGAGCCGCACCTCGGACTGATCATCGGCAACATGAGCCCGCCGGTGGACGGCAAGCCCGCGCTCCTGACCCACAGCGAGGTCGAGACGATTTTCCACGAGTTCGGCCACCTGCTCCACGGCTTGCTCAGCCAGGTAGACGTCAAATCCCTGTCCGGCACGAACGTGCCGTGGGATTTCGTCGAGCTGCCCTCGCAGATCATGGAGAATTTCTGTTGGGACCGCGAGTCGCTCGATCTCTTCGCGCGCCACTTCGAGACCGGCGGGGCGATCCCGGAGGCTCTTTTCATGAAAATGATCGCCGCGAAAAACTACCTCAGCGCCTCCGCCTTCATGCGCCAGCTCGCCCTCGCCAAGCTCGATCTCGAGCTCCACACCCGCCTGGCGGATTTCCTCGGGAAAGACCTCGACGCCGTGGACCGCGAGGTCCTGGCCGACTACCTCGCGCCGCTCAAGACCCAGTCGCCCTCGATGATGCGGCGCTTCAGCCACCTCTTCAGCAGCCCCACCGGCTACGCCGCGGGCTATTATTCCTACAAGTGGGCGGAAGTTCTCGACGCCGACGCCTTCACCCGCTTCCAACAGGAGGGCGTTCTCAATCCCGAGACCGGCATGGCCTTCCGCGAGCACATCCTCAGCAAGGGGAACTCCGTCGCCCCGGACGAACTCTACCGCCGCTTCATGGGCCGCGATCCGGAACTCGAGCCTCTCCTCGTCCGCGCCGGACTCGCCGTGCCGGTGCTGGCCTGAGGATCCCGCAACGAGCACTTCGGCCTTAGCCGCGAATGCATGGAAGCCGCCCACCGCGCCGCATCTTCCATGGAAAACGATCCATTAGGTTTCCTGCGTCTGGACCACCGTGTGGATGATCCCGCGAAGATCGTGGCGACCACGTTCGCCAAACAGGAGATGGCGACCGCGATCGAATTCAACCGCGAAATGAGATGAAGCTGCACAAGCCGATTCCATGGGTCTTGTGTGAGGCCAAGGAGGACCGTCAGCGCCCAGGAAAAGCAAATCCACGACCAAGGCCTCGTCAGATTGTGGCGGCGATCACCGGTCGCCGAGTCTGGATGGCGCCGGGGAAGAGGACTCGCGGCGACCGGTGATCGCCGCTACGCTGATCACCCGCCTCCGCAATTTCTGGCGATCGATATGCCACAAGCCGATTGCGGGTTGAAGTCGGCCGCGCGATCTCCATGCTCGTCGCATGCGCGAGGACACCCGCCGATGGATCGAAGGCGATCAAGCCCGTTGCTGGCATCCGTTCACACGGCAGGCCGAGTGGTGCGGACGCGGCCACGAGCCGCTGGTGTTAGTGCGCGGCGAGGGCTCGTGGTTGTGGGATTCCGAGGGCCGGCGCTATCTGGATGGCAACTCCTCGATCTGGACGAACATCCACGGCCACGCCCATCCGGCGATCAACGCGGCGATCCAGGAGCAACTGGGGAAAGTCGCGCACACGTCGTTTCTCGGCTTCACCCACCCGCTCGCGGCGGAACTGGCAGAACGGCTTTGCGGGTTTTTCCCCGAGAAAACCCTGGAGCGCGTGTTCTTCTCTGACGACGGCTCGACCGCCATCGAGTGCGCTTTGAAAATGGCCGTGCAATACCGCCAGCAAACCGGCCAGCCCGCGCGTAACAGCTTCGTCGCTTTCTCGAATGGCTACCACGGCGACACGCTCGGCGCGGCTTCGCTCGGCGGCGTGGGGCGGTTTTCCGAGCGATTCCGGAGTATCGGATATCCCGTCCGGCACGTCGGTTCGATAGGCGAGCTTCGCGAAATGCCCGCGGAAACCATCGCCGGCGTCGTCATCGAGCCGCTGATCCAGGGCGTCAACGAGATGCGCCCGTGGCCGGCCGGGATGCTCGCCGAGCTGCGCCAATGGTGTGACGCAAACGGCGTCCACCTCATCCTCGACGAAGTCATGACCGGCTTCGGCCGCACCGGCAGCATGTTCGCCTGTCAGCGCGAGGAGGTGATCCCGGATTTCCTCTGCCTCGCCAAGGGACTCACCGGCGGCTACCTGCCGCTGGCCGCCACGCTCACCACCGGGAGAATTTACGACGCCTTTCTCGGTGCCGCCGACCGCGCGTTCTACTACGGCCACAGTTACACCGCGAATCCGTTAGGCTGCGCCGCCGCCTTGGCCAGCCTCGATGTTTTCGAGCAGGAAAAGACCCTCGCCCAACTGCCGGAAAAAACCGCCCGCCTCGCCACCGGCCTCGCGGATTTGAAATCCCGCCACCCGCTGGTTCACGAAATCCGCCAATGCGGCTTCATCGCCGGCATCGAGCTCCGCCGTCCGGATGGCGGGAAATTCCCGCCCGGCGAGCGTTTCGGCGAGGCGATCTGCCACGCCGCCCGCGCCCACGGCTTGCTCACCCGGCCGATCCTCGACACCATCGTCCTGATGCCGCCGCTCTCCACCGGGCTGGTGGAAATCGACCACGCGATCCACGCGCTCGACCTCGCGCTCGGATAACACTTTTCCGGATGCGCCCGGAAACAATCCGGCTTGACACTCCCATGGCCGTGGTCTCCCTTTTGACGACTGTCAGTATGACGCGAAAAAACCACAGAAAACCCCGTCAAATTTCCGCGCAATGGTCCGCGCTTTTGGCTTGTTCCCTCCTCGGCGTCATCCCGGTATCCCGCGTGGAAGCCCAGGAACCTCCGGCCGCTCCGGCGGCGCCTGTCGCCCCGGCCACTTTGAACCGCATCTTCGGCGAGGCCGAAGCCGCGTTTGCAGCAAAAGATTATCTCACAGCCGTCGCCAAAATCGAAGAACTGCTCAAAGCCCTCGGCCCTAACAAGGACGCTCCCTTGGAGCTGCTCTATTTCAATATCGGTCTGGGAAACCTGCTGGCCGCCAAGCCGGTCGAGGCCGAAGCCGGATTCACCGACTATTTGAAAAGATTTCCCAAAGGCGAATACGCCAGCCGCAGCTATCTGGGGGTCGGCCGCGCCTGCATCGATCAAGCCACGCCTGAGAAAAAAGAGCGCGCTATCGAGGCCCTCAAGCTCGCCGCACGAGACCCGAGATTCCGCTCGGAAGCGGGCCTCTGGCTCGGCCAGGTCTACACGGACCTCGGCAAGCACGACGAAGCGCTCGTCGTTTTCAAGAGCCTGATGGGTTCGGACATCCGCTCGCCCCAACAGACCACCGCCGCGGTGGAAGTCATCGGGCTGCTCGCCGACACCGGCAAAATCGAAGACCTCATTCTCTATCTGGACCGCCTGAGCAACCAAGCCGGAGTGCGCGACGCCCTCGCTTGGTATGCCAACCAAGTCATCGTCCGTGGCGACGAACTGGTCGGATCGCAATCCTACGAGTCGGCGCTCGCGATTTACCGGTCCGTCCCGCCGCGCAGCCAGATCGTGGAGATCCAGAAATCCGCTCTGGATGCCCAGCGCAAGGATTTGAAAATCCTCGAGGCCCGCGTGGAACTGGAAAAAACCAAGCCCCTCGGCCAGCGCTCCTCCGCTTCCGAATTGGTCGGCAATCTCAAACCCGCCATCGAACTGGCCGAGAAAGCGCTGGCCGCCGTCGAGGAAAAGGCCGATCTGGACGCCGCCCTGCTGATGCGCCGCGGCCGCTGCCTCTACTACCTTGACCGCCACGAGGAAGCCCTGGTCTGCTTCCGCACGATCCGCAACAAATACGCCTCCGCGCCCGACGCCAAAGCCGCCGCTTACGCGGAAATCGTCATTCTCAACAAGCTCAAGAACATCCCCGAGATCAAAGTCCTCTGCGACGCCTACCTGCGGAAATATCCCGATGCCGACAATGTCGAGCAAGTCGGCACGCTCGCCGGCGAGGTGCTCGTCCAGAGTGGAAACTGGCCCGAAGTCGCCAAGTTCTATCGCAGTCTCGAAACCAAGTTCCCCCAGTCCGAGAGTCTCGACCGCTACACCTTCTTCCAAGGACTGGCAATTTTCCAAGAGGGCGACTTCAAGGAATCCACACCCATTTTCACCAAGTTCCTCAAGAACTTCCCCAACAGCCCGCTGGCGGAAAACGCCATGTACTACGTGGCGATGTCGAACTTCCTGACGAACAATTACAAGGAGACCCTCAAGTCCTGCAAGGAGTACATCGCCAAATTCCCGGACGGCCGCTACGCCGGCGACATGCGCTATCGGCTCTCGTTCATCGACTTCAATGACAAGGACGTGGACCAGTCGGACAAGATCATCAAGGACCTGTCCAACTTCCTCGGCCAGCATCCCGACGACACCTCCGCGGGCTCGATGTATTGCCTGCTTGCCGACACTTATAAGAAAAAAACCTCCGACAAGCCCGACGAGCTGGTGAAGTTCCAAAAGCTCGCGCTCGACGCCTACAAGAACGCCGTTTGGTCTGAGAGTTCCGACGACGTGATTCAATACGCGCTGGATTCCGCCACCACGATGCTCTCCGGCAACAAGGACTACGCCGCCATCGCCGCGCTCCACAGCGAGTTTCTCCAACGCAAGCCGGACAGCCCGATGGCACTGCTTTCCGCCTCGCAGGTCGCCAAAATGAAAACCCGCGAAGGCAAGGGCGCTGAAGCGGCGGAAATGCTCGGCAAAGCCCTCAAATCACGGGTTGCCAACCCCTCCGCCGAGCAAGTCGAATTCCTCCTCGACGAACTGGTGAAGACCCTCGTCCCGCGCAAGAAGGCGACGGAGGTCGATATCGACGCCTTGGACAAACAGCTCGTCGAGATTCTCAACAAGGTGACCGCCGGCCAGGAAAACGCGACCACCAACGCCCGCCTCTACTACGCCCGCGCCCGCCTCGCCCAGCTGTTGAAACGCGCCGACCGCTCGGATCTCTATCTGAAAGGCATCGCCACCCTCAACGCCAAGGACCCGTCGGTTCTCAGCCCGGCGCTGCTGTCCGTCTCCGGCGATATTCTTCTCAAGCTCGGCATGCTGGACGAGGCGGAAACCATGTTCAGGCGGCTCGTTGAGCGCTATAAAGACGGCATGTTCGCCGACGCCGGACCGGTCGGACTCGGTTACATCGCCATGGCGCGGAAGGAGCCGGCTGACGCGCTGAAAATTTTTGAGACCGCCCTGGACACCAATCCCGGCATGTCCCGCTTCAAGGAAACCACGCTCGGGAAACTCGAGGCGCTCGCCGCGCTCGGCCAGTTCGAGCCCGCAGAGAAGCTCGCGCTCGAGATCATCGGCGACAAGATGTTCCGCGGCGAATCAGCGGGAAAAGCCTATCTCATTTTGGCCCGGATCTACCGCACGCAAGCCGACAAGGCCGCCGGCGAGGATGCCAAGACCGAGCTGCTCAAGAAAGCCCACGGCACTTACCAGCGGGTCTATATCGCCTATCAGAGTGTCCCCGATGTTTGTGCCGAAGCCTACTGGCAAGCCTATGAAACCGCGACGGATCTGGGAGACTCCACCCTCGCGGACGAAACCCTCAAGACGCTCGCCGACCACCCGAAACTCAAGAACACCGCGCGCGCCAAGAAGGCCGTCGAGTTAGCCAAGTAATTTTTCCCAACCATGATGCTTCCATCGCACACATTCCGGTCAGCCCTGCTGGCATGCGCGGCCGCCACCCTGCCACTGTCATGGGCGAGCGCGGCGGAACCGGTCCAGATCGTGTTCCAGAACGGACGCTCGGTGCCGATTTCCTCCGTGGCGCTGCAAGGTGACAAGCTCACCATCACCGCCGCCTTCGAGAGCTTCACTCCCGGACAGTCTTTCCCACTCGCCATGGCCGACCACATCTTCGGTGAAAAACCCGCGGAACTCAATCCGGGGATCGGCCTGTTACTGATGGGGAAACCGGCCGACGCGCTCAAGCTGCTCGAACCGATCGTCGCCGCGCAACGCGTCACCGCCAAGATCCCCGGGAATTTCTGGCTGGATGCCGCCCGCGCCTCGCTTGTCGCCTACGCGGCAAGTGGCAATTCCGCCAAGTGCGTCGAGATCGGCAAGGAAATTTCCGACGCCACACCCGCCCAAGGCATCGACCCCTTCGTCTCGCTCGGCAAGGCGCTGCTCCTTTCATCTTCCACCAGCGCCGCGGACCGCCAAGTCGCCCTGGGTGAACTGACGACGGACAACCTGCCTGCCGACGTCTGCGCCTACGCGTCCTTCTTCCGCGGGAACCTGCTCAGCGACCTCAAGCGCGACCCGGATCCGGTCAAAGCCGTCAAACAGAATGCCGACACGCTCGAATCCTATCTCATGGTTCCCTGCCTCTACCCGTCAGGCGGCATGATTCTCAACAGCGTCGCCGAGCTCAAGGCCGCGGAACTCCTCGTCAACCTCGACCGCCGCGAGGAAGCCGTCGCGCTTCTCACCTCGTCGGTCCGGGAATCGGCCGGCACCTCGGTCGCCGTCGAAGCCGCTAAACGGCTTGAAAGCCTGAAATGATTTGCACATCTCTTTTTCCCTCTCAAAATCACACTACAAACACCATGAAAAACACCATCCAAAAGGCTGTCTATGCGGCTCTCGTGTTGCTTCCGACCACTGCCTTCGGAGCTGCTGCCAAACCCGGCGTCACTGAAAAAACCCTCATCGACACCTACCTCGAAGGCGGTTGGGTCATGCACCTCCTGCTGCTGTTCTCCATCGGCATGGTCTGGCTGATCATCGACATCTGGCTGCGGACCAGTCGCAAGAAAATGACGCCGCAGGAAGACGTCACCATGGCACAAGACCTATTCCGCGCCGGCGACTACGTGGGCGCTTACCAAGCGATGAAAGCGAGCTTCAGCCCCTTCGCCGAAGTGATGCGCGCCGGTCTCGGCTCCATCGGCTACGGCAAGGAAGCCACCGAAGACGCGGTTTACTCCACCGTGGAAAAAGTCAACTCCACCCTCCAAACCCGCATCAACTACCTGTCGGTTATCGGTGTCTGCGCGCCGATGATCGGACTGCTTGGAACCGTCGGCGGGATGAAGGGAGCCTTCGGCAGCCTCGGCACCGCCGGACTTTCCAGCGGCGTGGGCGAACTCGCCGGCCACATCGGCGAGGTGCTTGTCGCCACCGCCACCGGACTGCTGGTCGCCATTCCCGCGTTCATGGCCTTCTATTTCCTGCGCAACAAACTGCAAGGAGCGGTCCATCAACTCCATGAGGAAACCGAACACCTTTTCCGCAACGCGCCTTACGACTATCTCAAGGACGCCGACGTCGGCCAGGAAGAGACCTACGCGGCCCTGCCCAACTGGGTCCAGGCCCCCGAAGGCTGAGCCTCGCTCCGCTCTTTTATTAACAACCCTTTAATCAACTGATCCTATGGCCGGTGGTGGTGGTGGTGGAGACGGGGAACCTGAGTTCCAGATCGCTCCGATGATCGACGTGCTGCTCGTGCTGCTCGTGTTCTTCGTCATGATCACCTCCGCCGAGGTGCTCAAGGTGGACAAGAACATCAAACTGCCGGTGTCGCCCAACGCGAAAACGCGCGAGCCCGAGATGGCCAAGCACGAAATGGCCGTCAACATCCGTTTCGACGCCGCAGCCAACAAAGGCATCCTCGTCGTGGACGACCGGACTTTCGACAACTGGCCGGACGTCGTTCCCATCCTTCAGGCAAGCCGCGAGCGCGATGACAAGCTCCGCATCGTGGTCCGCGGCGACGCCGCCGTGCCCGCCGGCGAGATCCAACGCATCATGAACCTCATCGGTGAGGCCGGCATCGCCGACATCGCCTTCGCCTCCTCCAACAAGTGACACGCCCATGAGAAGAAACCGCCGTCACCGCCGCAAGGCAAATGCCGAAGTCAACCTGGGCTTCCAGATCGCGCCGATGATCGACGTCGTCTTCGTCATCCTGCTTTTCTTCATCGTCCAAGCCAGCGACATCCAGGTGGAAAACGCCCACGTCACCAAGCTGCCCGGCACGGTGGAACTCAAGGAAGGGATCGTCACGCCGGATGAAATCGCCGTCCGCGTCGAGGACGACGGCCAGGTTTATCTCAATGACGATCCGCTCGACACGCCGGAGGCCAAGATGCTGCCGGAATTCGCCAGCAACCTGAACCAACTACGGGAAAGCAGCGACGCCTCGAAAACCGAAGTGCTGGTGACCATTTACGCCAACGACCTTGCGCGCTATGAAAGGGTGGTTGACGTTCTCGACGCCCTGAGCCGCGCGAAAATCTCAAACGTGAGCTTTCAGGCCGGAAGCTCGGAGTGAAGCCAATCCGTCAGCCTGCACAACGACCCACCCACTGCCACCATGGAAATTTACGATAGCGAAGGAAACCTCATCCACCTTGAGGAAAAGAAGCAGGGATTCTGGGCGAAGATCGGCGGCGGCTCGCTCATGATCGCGGCGCTGTTCCACGTCATCCTGCTCGTCATCGGCGGGTTCTGGGTGTTCCAGATCATCAAGGAGCCCGAGAAAAAAGTCGATTTCATGCCGCCCGGCGGCGGTGGCGGCGAGCGCGGCGCCGAGCACAAGGTGCAAAACAAAAAGCGCGCGCAGATCACTCCCACCACCAACGCCAAACGGGTCTTCGCCGAAGGCGCGGCCTCGTCTTACGCCATCCCCGAGCAAGGCGACAACTTCGGTGAAATGTCCACCCTCAGCTCGCTCAGTGGCGGCGGCATGTCCGGTGGCCTGGGCGGTTCCGGCAGCGGTTCCGGATTCGGCAAAGGCAGCGGAACCGGCGGCGGACTCGGCATGGGCGGCGGCGCCGGCAAACTGTTCGGCCTGATCCCGGAAGCCATGCGCAAGCGCTGCTCCAAGGAGGACCGGCTTCAACGCCTCATGGAAAACGGCGGCACCCCGGCCTGCGACGAGGCCGTCGTCAAAGGCCTGCGTTGGTTGAAGGCCAATCAGAGTCCCGACGGCTCATGGGGGCCGGAAAAAGCTGCCATGACCGGCCTCGCGCTGCTCGCCTACTTCGGCCATTGCGAGACCCCGGTGTCCGAGGAATTCGGCGACTCCTGCATGAAGGGCATCGTCTATCTGGTCAATGTCGGCATGAATAACAACGGCGTTTTGGGCAGTGTTCCCATGGGCCAGACCACCCCCTACGAGCACGGCATCGCCACCTACGCCCTGGGCGAAGCCGCGACTTTCTGCAAGGAGTTGAAAGTGGACGTCCCTGGATTGATGGAAGTGACCGAAAAAGCCGGCCAGTTCATCATCGACAACCAGAACAAAAACGGTGGATGGGCCTACGGTTATGTCACCGAGGGAGGCCACACCGACACCTCGGTCGTCGGCTGGCAACTCCAATCCCTCAAGGCGTGCAGCCACACCAACATCAAATACAAGGGGATGAATTCCTCCGTTAAGAAAGGCCTCGAATATCTGGCGGGGTGCCAGGGCGAGAACGGCAGCTTTGGTTACTCCGGCCCGGGCGGCCACTCGCTAACCGGGGTTGGCGTCCTTTGCCACCAGATGTGGGACAAGGGCAAGTCCAAGGAGGCCCGCAACGGCGTCAAATTCATCAAGAAAAACTTCAAACTGGATTGGAACACCGATGACTCCGATCTTTACAGCCATTATTACGCATCCCAAGCCATGATGCAGGCGGGCGGCAGCTATTGGAAATCCTACAACCGCCTTTTCCGCGACGAACTCCTCAAGAACCAGGACCCGGATGGCTCGTGGCAGGCGCCCAAGTTCGGGGGCCACGGCCAGTCTGCCGGCAACGCGGTTTACCGCAACGCGCTCTGCATCCTGATGCTGGAAGTCTATTACCGCTTCCTCAACACCAGCGGCGGCGGGTCCGGGTCAAACCACGGCATCTGAGCGCCGCTCGGACCTCCGGAGGGCGCTCTGCAAATGCAAGGATCGCAAAATTCCCCGCGAAAACCGGACATTCATCCTCCCGGGCTTGCGTTCGCTCCTTGCATCGATAAACTCCCGTCATCTTCATGAAGTGCTGCCATTTCTCCGTCGCGGTTTTTTTCCTCTCCGCACTCGTCGCCTCCGCCGCCGCTGAAACTCCGGTCCCGGCGGTCAAGGAAATGAACTTCCTCGAAATCCTCGCCAAGGGCGGCATCATGATGTATCCGCTCGGCGTGATGTCGGTCATCACCGTCGTCTTGATCCTCATTTTCCTCCTCACCGTCCGCCGCAACGCCATCGTCAGCGACCACTTCATGAACGGCGTCGAATCGATGATCCGCAAGCGCGACTTCCTCAGCCTGAGCACCCTCAGCCACCGCCGCAACGAGTGCATGGCCCGCGTCACCCAGAAAACCATCGACTTCATCGCCGCCAATCCGGGCACCGCCTTCGAAAACGTCCGCGAAGTCGCCCAGACCGAAGGCTCCCACCAAGCCGGCATGCTCACCTCCCGCATCACCTATCTCGCCGACATCGGCGCGATCGCCCCGATGGTCGGCTTGCTCGGAACCGTGTTCGGGATGATCGAGGCGTTCATGCAAATCTACTCCGGCCAAGTCCAGGGCGTGCGCGAAATGGGATTGGCCGAAGGCGTTTCCAAAGCGCTCATCGCCACCGCCGGCGGTCTCGCCATCAGCATTCCGGCGCTCGCCTTCTACTCGATCTTCCGCGGCCGGGTGCAAAAATACGTCTCGGAACTCGAAGCCGCATGCACCCACTTCGTCATCCTCCTGCAAGCGCAGCTTGAGCGCCAGCCGGCCCAGTCCTACGCCAATCCCGTCCAGCGCTCCCGCGAAGACTACGCCATGCCCGTCGCCTCCCCGCTCTCCGCCGAGCGTCCCGACCTGCACGGCATCTAACTGACAACGGGATGAAATTCTCCAATCGTCAGCCGCCAGCGATCGCCATCCAATTGGCGCCGATGATCGACATCCTGCTCTTGCTGCTCAGCTTTTTCATCATCAGCTGGCAGTTCAGCAAATCCGAGACCGAGCTCAACGTCTCCGTCCCCACCGCCCAGGAAGGCGCGGAACCCGAACGCATGCGCGGGGAAATCATCATCAACGTGCTCGCCGACGGCGTGATCCGCGTCGAGGGCCTCGCCGTGGACCGGCAGCAGTTGTTCGACAAGCTTTCCGCCATCGCCAAACAGTTCAAAAACCAACCCGTGCGGATCCGCGGCGACGGCGGCGTCGCCTACCAACGCATCGTCGAAGTGATCGACACCTGCCAAAAAGCCGGGATTTGGAACATTTCCTTCGCGACCCAACGCCCGGAACCCGCCAAGTGATTCACTTGGCAAACGCCCCGAAACGGACAACGCTCCCCGCATCTTGAAACGCGCGCTCGCACTTCTCATCCTCGTCGCCTGCCCGGTGGTCGCCCAGATTCCCCGGGCCGAGGCCGTCGATCCCGCGCTCAGCCCGGACGCATCGAATGATTTCTTCCTGCGCGGCAAAAACCTCTACGACTCCGCCCAGGCGAGCACCACCCCGCAAAACCGCGTCGATTACTTCCAGCGCGCCGCGCAGATTTTCTCCGATTACCTCGCCTCGTTTCCCAATCATCCCAACGCCGAAATGGCATGGTGGTATCTGGGAAACAGCTACTATCAATCCGGCCAGATCGATGACGGGAAGCGCTGCTTCAGCACCTTGTTGAACCGCTACGGCAAGGGCAAGTGGGCCGCCGCCGCCGCCTACACGCTCGCCGCGGATCATTATAACAAGTCGGAATACGCCTTCGCCGCGCCCATGTTCGAGCGCTTCGCCGCGAATTCCGCCAAACCCGAAGAACAGGTGCGCGGCACCTACCTCGCGGGAAACTGTTACCGGCTCCTCGGCCGCGACCGCGAGGCCGTCACCGCGTTCAGTAAAGCCATCGATAACCCCGCCGGCGGCCTGTATGCCGCGCAGGCGAAAGTCGCGCTCGGCCACCTGTCATTGAAAACCGGCAAGGGACCCGAAGCCCTCGCCCTCTTCGAGGACGTCATCGGCGGACCCCACTCCGCGAAAATCCGCGGCGAGGCGGCGCTGCACGCCTCGCTCACCGCCACCAAGCTCGGCCAGACCGACCTCGCCGACAAATACCTCCAGCTCATCCTCCGCACGCCCGGAATGGAGGATTTCAGCCCGGACGCCCAGACCGCGCTCATGGCCAACTTGTTCGCCAAGAAGGAATACCGCGAGGTCATCGACATCTTCCGCCGCGGCACCACCAAGGCCCTTGGCGAAAAGGAAGCCGACCGCCTGATGATCGCCGGTCGCGCCTACATGCGCCTGCAACTGGCGAGCGAGGCGCTCCAGCTTTTCCGCGAGGTCGAGCGCTTGGTCAAGCCCGAGGCGGACACCGCCTTTCAAGCTTCCTACTACCGGCTGCTGTGCTTTTTCCAAATCGAAGGCCGCCACCTGCCGGACCAGGTGGACGCGTTCCTGCAGCTCTACAGCAAGTCCCGCCCGCAAGACCCCCGCATCCACACCGCCCTCATGATGAAGGCGGAAACCTTGTTCTCAAACAAGGACATCGCCGGCGCCGCCAAGGTTTACAGCGAGATCAACGCCTCCGTCATCAGCGAGAAAAACCGCCCCGGCCTGCTCTATCAGCGCGGCTGGTGCCTCGCCGAGGCCGGCGACGCCAAAGGCGCGATCCGCTCGCTCAGCGACTTCATCAACAAATATCCCACCGATTCCCGGGTCCCCTCCGCCATCGCCAAGCGCGCCACCGCCTATGCCGAGAGCGCCGAGCCCGCGAAGGCCATTGCCGATTACGACCGCCTGACCGCCGCCGGCATCCCGGAGGATCTCAACTCGTTCGGCTGGCTCGAGTCCGCCCGCCTGCGTCGCGCCGAGAGCAACATCCCGGACATGATCCTCCGCTATCAGGGACTCCTGCAAAACGTCAAGAACCTCAGCGACAACCTGCAAGCCGAGGCCAACTACTGGATCGGATGGGGACTCGTGAAAACCAATGTCGCCAAGGACGCCGTCGCCTACCTCGAAAAGGCCCGCACCCTCCGCCCGGACGCTTACGCCAAACACGCCGGACTCCTCCTCATCCTCGGCTACTTCGCTTCCCAGGATCCCCTGAAACTCGCCGCCGAGATCAACCTCGCCATCGAAGGGAAATATGACGCGGACATCCCCGACCAGGCAATCCAGTGGTCCGGCATGCAATCCTACAACTCCGGCGACTACTCCTCCGCCGCCAAGTCGCTCGCCCTGGTTTCCAACCCCGAGGAACCCCGCGAAACCCCCAAGGAAGTCTGGCGCTACCTCGCCAAGGCCCGCCTCGCATCCGGCGACCCCGAGGGCGCGCTCGCCGCGGCTAACAACCTGCTCGCCGTCGAGGACAATCCCGGTTGGAAGGCCGACGGCCTGCTCGACCGCGGCCGCGCCCTGCTCGCCCTCAAGCGCCCCGAAGAAGCCCGCAAGGCGGCCGACGAGGCGCTCGCCCTCCGCCCCCAAGGCCACACCAGCGCCGGCCTCAACATCCTCGTCGGCGACCTCGAACTCCAGGCCGGCGACGCCAAGACCGCCGCCGGAAAATACCTCATCGTCGTCGAGTTCCACGATGACAAGGAGCTCAAGCCGCTCGCGTTTTGGAAACTCATCCAAGCCCTTGAACAACAGGGCGACCGCGCCGAGGCTGAGAAATACCGCCAGAAGCTCAAGGCCGAGTTTCCCGGCTGGAAGCCACCCGTTCGTTAGTAAATCCAAGCTCCCCTTCTCTTTCCATGACACCTCCCGCCATCACCGCCGCTCCGACCAAACCCGCCAAGCGCAAAGCCGAAAACGCCTGGACGCCCGAGAAATCCTCCGAGCTCTACGGTGTCGAAACCTGGGGCCACGGCTTCTTCGGCGTTAACAAAGCCGGCCATGTCACCGTCCGTCTCGAGGACGACGAAGCCCAGGCCGAGGTCTCGCTCTTCGAAGTCATCGACGGCCTCCGCGACCGCGGCACCCACCTGCCCGTGCTCCTCCGCTTCCGCGACCTGCTGCATTCCCGCATCGCGGAAATCAACGAGTCCTTCCGCCGGGCGATCAAGGAAACCAAATACCGCGGCGAATACCGCGGCGTCTATCCGATCAAGGTCAACCAGCAGCGCCAGGTCATCGAGGAAATCGCCGAGTTCGGAAAGAAATACCACTACGGCCTCGAAGCCGGCTCCAAGCCCGAGCTCATCGCCGCGCTCGCCCACATGCACGACCCCGAGGCCTACCTCATCTGCAACGGCTACAAGGACGAGGAATTCATCGACCTCGCGCTCCACGCCCAGAAAATGGGCCTCCGCGTCATGCTCGTCCTGGAAATGCCCAGCGAACTCGACCTCATCCTCGAACGCTCCCGCAAAATCGGCATCCTTCCCAATCTCGGCGTCCGCGTCCGCCTTTCCACCAAGGGCTCCGGCCACTGGCAGGACAGTGCCGGAGACAAGTCCGTCTTCGGCCTCAACGCCTCGCAGGTCATCTCCGTGGTCGATCACCTCAAGGACACCGGCTACATCGGCTGCCTGAAGATGCTGCACTACCACCAGGGCTCGCAGATTCCTAACATCGCCGCCATCCGCGAGGGAGCCACCGAGGCCGTCCGCATGTATTGCGACCTCGTCAAGGAAGGCGCGCCCATGGGCGTGTTCGACATCGGCGGCGGCATGGCCGTCGATTACGACGGCTCGCACACCAATTTCCACTCGTCCTGCAACTACTCCGTCCCGGAATACTGCACCGACATCGTCGAGGTCGTCTCCCAGATTTGTGACAAGGCCGGCGTCGCCCATCCGAACCTCATCTCCGAGTCCGGCCGCGCCGTCGTCGCCTACTACTCGGTCCTCGTCTTCAACATTCTCGACGTCACCAGCGCCCAGAACAGCGAGGCCGCCCCGGCCATCCCCGAAAACGCCCCGCAAAACCTCACCAACATCATCGAGGTCAACAAGGTCATCAACAAGAAGAACCTCCAGGAGTGCTTCAACGACGCCATCTACTACCGCGACCAGATGCGCGCCCAGTTCTTCTACGGCGCCGCCACCCTCCGCGAGCGCGGCCTCGCCGAGGCCTGGTTCTGGCACATCGTCACCCGCATTTCCAACCTCATCGCCGAGCTCGACGACATCCCCGAAGACCTCCGCGAGCTGTCCTCCACCCTCGTCGATTTCTACTACGGAAATTTCTCGCTCTTCCAGTCCCTGCCCGACTCGTGGGCCATCGACCAGGTCTTCCCCGTCATGCCCATCCACCGGCTCGACGAGAAACCGAAGAACCGCGCCGTGCTCGCCGACATCACCTGCGACTGCGACGGCAAGATCGACCGCTTCATCGACAAGGAGGACGTCGCGAAAATCCTGCCGCTCCACGACTTCAAACAGGGCGAACCCTACTACCTCGCCGTCTTCCTCGTCGGAGCCTATCAGGAAACCCTCGGCGACCTCCATAACCTGCTAGGCGACACCAACGTCGTCGGCGTCCACTTGGAAAAGGGCAAGCCGGTCTACACCCACGAAGTCGAGGGCGACACCGTCGCCGACGTGCTCAGCTACGTCGAGTTCGACCCCAAGGAGCTCGTCACCCGCTTCCGCAACTTCGCCGAGAAAGCCGTCACCGAAGGCCGGATCTCGCCGAAAGAGCGCCGCGAGATCCTCGACCTTTTCCGCGAGGGGCTTGCCGGCTACACCTACTTCGAGAGCTGAGCGCGGAGCGCTGGACTTCGCTGGCCCGGTTGAGTTCCGACTCCATCTGCACCTTCATCCGGGTCACCAGAATCTCGCGCTCCTTGTGGGCGGTGATGTCGCGCGAGATTCCGAAAATCCCCGTTTTTCCAACTCCATCTGCTTGTCGTCATGTTCACGGCGACCACCATCCTCGGACGCCTGTCTTCTCTCAGCGCGCCGGTGCTCATCACGTGGCGTTGTTTGCTCGCTGCCGCCGGAGCGTTTCTATGGGTCGCTCTCAAGCGCGATCGTGAAATCTGGCTGGGACGCAAGGCGGTCGCGAAGTTGCTCGGTATCGGCGCGTTGATCGGCCTGCATTGGCTCGGCCTCTTCGGGGCGGTCAAGCTGGCCAACGTCTCCATCGCGCTCGCAGGCCTGGCGACGATTTCGCTCCGGTTGTGGTTCACTTTCCTCTTCAGGTTCAAGCGATTACCGACTTCACGAGATTTCCAGCGACATCCGTCAGCCGGAAGTAGCGACCTTGGGATTTGTAGATCAGCTTTTCATGTTCCACGCCCATCAGGTGCAGCATGGTGGCATGGAGATCGTGCACGTGGACGCCGTCACTGACGATGTTGTAGCCATAGTCATCGGTCGTGCCGTGGGTGTAACCGGCTTTGACGCCGCCGCCGGCCATCCAGATGCTGAAGCAGCGGGGATGGTGGTCGCGGCCATAGTTGTTCGCGGTGATCTTGCCTTGGGAGTAGGCGGTGCGGCCGAATTCGCCGCCCCACACGACGAGTGTGTCTTCCAGCAGGCCGCGTCTTTTGAGATCGGTGATGAGCGCCGCGGAGGCTTGGTCGGTCTGCTGGCACTGCTGGCTGATGCCACCGACGACATCGCCGTGCTGGTCCCATCCTTGATGGAAGAGCTGGACGAAACGGACATCGCGCTCGATCAGGCGGCGGGCGAGCAGGCAGTTCGCGGCATAGGTTCCGGGGGTTTTACTATCAGGTCCGTAGAGGTTGAAGGTTTCCTCGGTTTCCTTGGAGAGATCGGTGGCGTCGGGGACACTGGTCTGCATCCGGAAGGCCATTTCGGCTTGGGCGACGCGCGCGTCGATCTCCGGGTCGAGTTGTTGTTCGGCCTGATAGCCGTTGAGCTTTCCGAGCGCGTCCAGCATGCCGCGCCGCACATGGGGGGAGACGCCTTCCGGGTTGGTGAGATAGAGGACCGGTTCCTTGCCGGAGCGGAACTGCACGCCTTGATGTTCGCTGGGGAGGAAGCCGGAACCCCACAGGCGGGAGTAGAGCGGTTGATCGCGCCGGGCGTTCTTCGAAACGAGGACAATGAAGGAGGGCAGATTCTCATTGAGGCTGCCAAGTCCGTAGGAAGCCCATGCGCCCATCGAGGGGCGGCCGGGGATCTGGTTGCCGCTGCAGAAGAAAGTAATGGCGGGATCGTGGTTGATCGCCTCGGTGTGCATGGTGCGAATGAGGCAGATGTCGTCGGCGATTTTCTGGGTGTAGGGCAGGATGTTGGAGATCTCCATGCCGCATTTTCCGTGTTTGGAGAAATCGGTGAATGAGCCGGCCATGGGAAGCAGGCTCTGGTTGCCGCTCATGGTGGACAGCCGCTGGTTGCCGATGATTTCCTTGGGCAATGCCTTGCCATGGCCGCTGCGCAGGAGGGGTTTGAAATCGAAGGTTTCCAGATGCGAGGGGCCACCGGCTTGGAATAGATAGATCACCCGCTTCGCCTTGGGGGCGAAATGCGGCGCGCCGAGCGAACCGACGGAGGCGGC
>NZ_JBIKBQ010000020.1:0-37789 GCF_058122085.1 Luteolibacter sp.
CTAACGGCATGGACCGGCACCGCCATGGCGCTGGTCGTTTCCTCGATCGTGAAGACCGAGCGAGCCGCGCTGACGGCGGTGCCGCTTTTGTTAGTGCCGCAGATGCTGCTGGCGGGAGCGCTGGTGCCTTACCGGGAAATGAACCGCGGGTTGTTCGAGGACGCGTCGAGCATCCGCGACCGGGGCGGGGTGCCGGTGCCGGCGGGGATCATGCCGCTGCGCTATGCCTACGAGGCGATGATCGTCGCCCAAGCCACGCGCAATCCGTTCGAGCAGGAGCGGTTGCGGTTGCAGCGGCGGATCGACAAGGCGCGGGCCAGCGAAACGCCGTTGACAGCCGCGCAGGTGGAGCGTTTCGAACTGGTGAAAGAGGGCTTGCGGCGCTTGCTGGCTTCCGGCGCGACGTCACCGGAGGAGGCGGAGAATCTGGTCGGGCGGATCCGGCGCATCGCCATGTCGGGCAGCCGCGTCGAGGTGGAGACGATGAAGATTTGGCCGGAGAACGAGCGGGAGGCGCGTCCGGCGTCCGAGTTTTTCGTGAACGAGCGGATTGATCTGCTGGTGCGCGAGGCGGAAACCTTCCGCAACGATTACCGCGATCAGACGCGGCGAATCGTCTTCCATGCGCTGAAGAAACCCATCCCGTTCATGAAGGCGAAGACCGGCGCTTCCGCTCGCGAATACGTGGAGCGTGACGATGAGGTCGAAACCCAGAAATACTGCGGTATCGTGCTGGCGGGAACCATCCTCGGCTGTGTGGGGATTTCCATCCTCATCATTTCCCGGCAGAACCGGGAGACGCGCTGAGGGATTTGAAATTTCAGGTTGGCGATTTCAAATCCTCTCCCGGCGGCGCGGCGACCAGCGCCAGCGCTTCCATCACCGCGAGCACGGCAGCCGGATCGAGCGCTTCGGGGACGACGGCACCGAGCACCAGACTTCCGTAGGCGGTTTCCACCGGGATGACTTCCAGAGTCGCTCCGGCACCGATTTTCACATGGACGTTGCCGGCCGAGGCACCCGGCCGGCGCGAGGCGAGCGCGAGGCTGCGGGCGAGGAAGTGCAGCCGGCCGTGATGGCTCTCGTCGAAAATAACAGCTCCTTCTCGGTCGAGGATGAAAACGCCGGTCGCGGAGAAATTGTGGCGCATCCAGTCGCGGAAGCGGGAGATCCGGTCGAGAAACGGGCCGCGGGCGGTGGTCGGGCTTGCCGCTTGCGGCGGCGGGGTGTTAGCCGGGGGCGCGGGCGCGGGGACCACCTGCGGCGGGAGCGGCGGCGGTGCGGCCGGCTGGGAAAGCGGAGCGTCCGCATAACCGACGAAGCCCTCGCCGAAACCCGCGTCCGCCAGCGGCGCTGCGGGCTCGCGGTTAGGCTTCATCAGGCGGTCGGCCAGGCGGCGGACTTCGACGGGATCCAGCCATGGATTGATCGGGTCCATCAGCCGCGAGCGGCGCGGTGGCCGCTGTTAGGTTCGAGTTTCGCCTCGATTTCCGCCCGCAGCGAGTCGAACACGACCTGTGCGCCCGCACCGTCTTCGAGGACGCCGATGGGCAGGCCGCGGGCGCTGGCGCGGACGAACAGTCCGTCACGCGGGATCTGGGTTTGGAAAACCATTTCCTGAGGCAGCAACTGGCGCAAGGCGGCGGCCGCTTCGGTGCTTTCCGCGAGGTCGTGTTGGACCATCGTGAGACAGACGCCGAGCACGCTGAGCCGCGGGTTCATCACCCGCAGGCGGTTGAGGCCTTCCAGCAATTTCGGCACCGAGCGGATTCCGAGAGGCTCGGCTTGTTGTGGGATCAGGATCGCGTCGCTGGAGGCGATCACGTCGCCGGTGACGCCGAAAAGTCCGGCGGCGGTGTCGATGATGCACAAGTCAAAGCCACGGGCGGAGACGCTACGGATGAAGGCCCGGACCCGGGCGAGGTGGGCGCCCATCCCGCCGCCGCCGGCTTCGTAGTCGCTGCCTTGGCCGCTGGCGACGAGGGAAAACGTCTCCAGCCGGGTCGGCACGATCAGGCGGTCGAGCGAGATGCCCGGATCGGCCAGGTAGTCGTAAAATCCGGTGAGCAGGCGCGACTGGCGGGTGAGGGAAAGCCCGACGGAGCCCTGGGGATCGGCATCGACAAGCAGTGTTTTGACCCCGGCCCGCGCGAAGGAGTGGGCTAAATTGATCGAGACGGTGGTTTTACCCACGCCTCCTTTTTGGCTGGAAACGGCAATACTGATCACATTAAGCAGGGAATTGTGGCGCGACCGTAGCTTCGGCTTGCCACATCGGAAGTCTTTTCTTCAAGATGCGGGCGTCAGGGGGGGGGATTCCTTTTCTGCCATTTCCATCATTGATCATGAACTTCCGAATCTCCCATGGCTGCGCCGCATTCGCCACGGCCTTGTGCAGCCTGGTCTTGGGGACAACCGGCTGTCGGAAGGGCAACGGCGAGACGGCCGAAAACGCAGGTCCGCCGCCGGTCGTGGCGAGCGAACTGCTGTCTAACGGGCTGGGCCCGCTGCCGGGGGCCGTCTATCGGAGCCAGGCCGGTTCGCCGCTCCATTGGCAAGCCTGGACCAAGGAGACGATGGAGCGGGCGAAGGCCGCCAACCGCCTGGTGTTCTGCGTGATCGCGATGCCGCAGCAGCCGGGACTCCAAGGTGTTTTGAAGGCCTTGGCGAACGACTCGGCCCTGGTTTACGCGATCAATCAGTATTACGTGCCGGTGCTCATCGATGGGGATGCCTCGCGCGAGGTGGGCCTGCTCAGCGCGGATTTCTGCGCGGAAATCAAACGCGGCCTGCAGTTGCCGCTGTTTGTCTGGATGACCCCCGACGGCAATCCGGTCGCTTGGATTCCTGTCAGTCAGTCCGCGCCGACGGAAGTATCGGAGTTGTTCTATCAATCCCACTCGATGGTGACCCGGATGTGGGCGGATGACTCGGCCTACGTGATGAAAAACAGCGCCTTGGACAACGAGAACCGCCGCAACCGGCTCGCCCAGCGCAAGAACGCCAAGGTGATGAGCAAGCAGCCGGACGTGGATGCGGTCCGCTGTCTCCGCCAGCTCGCGTCGCTTTACGACCCGTTCTCCCGCAGCTTCGACGAGGCCGGCGGCCTGTTCCCGGCGGGAGCCATCGAGTTGCTTGCCACTGCGGCGGTGCATCCGGGGCTGCCTGCCAATACCCGCGCCCGTTGCTTGGAAACGACCCGCGACATGCTGAAGGACTTGTTGACAAGCGCCATGTTCGATCCGCTCGAAGGCGGGGTTTTCTCCTCCCGCAGGGGCAATTCCTGGGCGCTGCCGGCGTTTTTCCGCGATTGCGGCTCGCAGGCCCGCGCGGCCGTCGCCTTGATTCACGCTTACCGGGCGACGGGGGACGCGCTGGCATTGCAGCGCGCGCTCGGGCTGATCGACTTCGCGGAAAAGTCCTACACTACTTCCGAAGGTTTTTTTTCCGTGGGCATGATGGCCGAATCCGAACCGGCCGCCTGGCTCTGGAACGTGGAGGAAATCCGCAAGGAGCTGCTGCCGGAAGACGCGGCGTGGTGGATCAAGGCGACTGACATGAAGGGCTTGGGAAACCTGCCCTCCGAGGTGGACCCGCTGCGCGAGTATTTCCGCTGCAACAGTCTGGGGATGAGACAGTCGCTGGAGGAGATCGCGGCCGAGCAGTCGCAATCACCCCAAGAGTTTGCCGCCCGCTTTGAAACTGTCAGGAAGACCCTGCTCAAGGTCCGCAGCGCCCGCTTGGGACCGACCGTCCGCGACGATTGCTCGCACGCCGGCACCACCCTCCGGATGGTCTCGGTCTATGCCGCGGCTTTCGGCGCCACGGGCGACGACAAATTCCGTGAAAAAGCCGTCACCTTGCTCGATCGCGCGCGGACCGCCTTCAGTGATGGTCCGAAGCTGCGGCTCTTTAGCAAAGACGCTCCCGCTTCGATCGGTGCCGGCCGGGCCTTCCTCTACGGCTTGGCGCTGCAGGCCGCGCTCGATGTCTCGGTCATCACTTCAGACGAAAAATGGCTCGTTTGGTCGGAAGATCTCGCCACCACCGCCGCCGAGCTGTTCACCGGTTCCCAGTTCCTCAAGGAATGTCCGGACGAGGCGAAAATCATCGATTTGCCAGTGACCGACCTGGTGATGTTGTTTGACGATTCCACGGCCGGCTTGATCTCGCTCGCCGAGTGTCGTCTCGCCGAGCGCAAGCGCCCGCTGGTTCAGAGTTTCAGCGAACTGGCCACGCCGTTGCCGTCCTACGCAGTGGACCGGCCGATCCTCCACACCGATCTGTTGCAGGCGACGCTCGCCCGCCACTTCAGGGTGACCCTCGTCGCCGGCTCCGGAATTTCATCCGAGATGAAGCGCGCCACGGAGCGGCTCCCGATGCGGATGATCCAACGCCGCGATGCGAAATCCGCCGAAGAAGTGCCGGCCGGATCGGTGCTGGTCATCCTCGCGAATGGCGAGACCCGGCTGGTTTCCACGCCGGAGGCCTTGCAACAAGCGGTCTTGCCCTCCGGTGGGAAATCGTAAATTCTCGCCCGGAGATGCCACCCGAGCACAAGTCATTCATGAAAAAAAAACCGGCGCTTGGTGCACTTTGTTTACTGGCGGTCGCGCTTCCCTGCGCGGCTGATACTTTCCTTTTAAAAGACGCCACCACCGTCAACGGAGCGGTTGTCAGCGAGGCGGGGGATTTCTACCTCGTCGAGGTCCAGGTCACCAAAAGCATCAAGGACGAGCGCAAGATCGCGAAGTCCGACGTCGTCAAAATCACCCGGGAAAAGCCCGGCGAGGTCGCCTTCGCGCCGATCGCAAAAATGCTCCCCACTCCGGATCTGCTGACGGCCGCCGAATACGAGGCGAAAATCGCAGTCGTCGAGAAGTTCGTGAAGGAACATCGCGACAGCAACAAACTGTCCGATGCCAAGGCGATTGTCGCGACCCTCAAGTCCGAGCACGACGCCGTTGCTGCGGGCGGGATCAAGTTCAACGACAAAATCCTAACGGCGGCGGAATACCAGGCGAATGTCTACGACCTCGACGCCCGCGTCCAGGAAGCAAGAATCCGCGGGTTGGTGAATGACAACGAGTTTCTCCAGGCGCTCCGGGTCTTTGCTGAATTCGACCGCGACTACCGCAACACCCTTTCGAATGGTGCCTTGGCTTCGCTGATGCGCCAGGTGATCCAAGCCCAACTCGCGGAGGCGAAACAGTCGCTGCTGACCTTGGACGCACGCACCAAGGAGCGGGCCGCAGGAATCCAGCGGATGCCTCTGGCGGATCGGAAAATCACCGAAGCGGCCATCAAGGAGGAAGACGCCCTGATCGAAGCCCGCTACAAAGCGGAAAAGGACGCCAAACAGAACTGGGTCACCACCAGTCCTTTTCACAAGGCCTCCTTGGAAGACACCGTGAAATTCTGCGAACAGGAACTCGTCCGCTTGGGCAAGGTGCAGACCGTTCTGGGAGTCGATGGCGGGAAAGCCTATCGTGACGCATCTACCGCCGTTCGCGGGGGCAGTGCCGCCGCGGCTGCCGCCGCCTTGGCCGCTGCGAAAACCGCCGCCGTGCCCGCCCGCTACCTTGCTCCGCTTGAAGCCGCCGCCAAGGGTCTCAAGTAAATTCCCCACTCTCCCATGTCCACGCCCCGCACAGCCAACCGCAGCCGCAAGACCGCGGAGACTTCCATCGAACTGTCGATCGACATCGACGGCTCGGGAGTTTCCAAGATCGATACCGGCGTCCCGTTTTTCGATCACATGCTCACGCTGTTTTCGAAACACGGCCTGTTTGACCTCAACGTCAAAACCGTCGGCGACATCGAGGTGGACTATCATCACACCATCGAGGACACCGGCATTGTCATCGGCGATTGCCTGCGCGAGGCGCTCGGCACCAAGGAGGGCATCCGCCGCTACGGTTGCTGTTACCTGCCGATGGATGAAACGCTCGCCCGCGTCGTCGTCGATTTGAGCAACCGCCCGCATCTGGAATTCCGCGCGCCCTCCGGCACGCCATCCGCGCCGAACATGCCCTTCACGCTGGTCGAGGAATTCTGCCGCGCCGTCGCCTCCAATCTGCGGGCGAACATCCACGTCGAGGTGCTCTACGGCCGCGACGGCCACCACATCGCCGAGGCGGTTTTCAAAGGCCTCGCCCGCGCCCTTCGCGACGCGTGCGAGCGCGACCCGCGGGAAAAAGGGATTCCCAGCACCAAGGACGCGTTGTGAAAGTCGGCATCATCGATTACGGCGGCGGCAACCTGCGCAGCGTCGCCAACGCCCTGCGCTCGCTCGGCGAGGATCCCGTCATCATCGCCAGCCCGCAGGATGTCGGCGATACCACCCATTTGCTGCTGCCTGGCCAGGGGGCTTTCGGTGACACCATGGACCGCCTCGAACAACGCGGCCTCGCTTCCTTTCTCAAGGACTGGATCGCCGCGGACCGGCCCTACTTCGGCATCTGCGTCGGCTATCAGATTCTTTTCGGCTCCAGCGAGGAAGCCCCGGAAACGGCCGGCTTGGGCATCATCCCGGGCACCGTCCGCCGCTTCCAAGACGAGCCCGGCCTGAAAATCCCGCACATGGGCTGGAATTCCGCCACCGCCACCCGCGGCGCCACCCGCGTCTGGCAGGGGCTCGGCGCGGACCCCTATTTCTACTACATCCACTCGTATTTCCCCGAGCCAGTCGATTCCGGCTGCGTCGTCGCGGAGACGACCCACGGCAGCCAGCTTTTCGCCGGAGCCGTCGAGCGCGGAAACCTGTTCGCCTGCCAGTTCCATCCGGAAAAGAGCCAGCAAGCCGGCCTCCGCCTGATTCGGAATTTCCTCGGCCTGTAAGGGAAGGGGACGTCCCGTCCCTTCGTAACCCCTGCAACGGTTCCAACATTGGGGTCATGAGCGGGCGCGGATTTCAGCAAGACGCGCCATGACGATCTCACCGCTCCACACGGCCGGTTCCCGTTGTTTGGCTTCTCTGATCACCGTTCACCCGGCACATTTGACTTTATCATTCCCCCTTTTCCCACTACTTCCGGCCCTCAAATGAGCTTTCCCAGCAGCCCTCGTCCCAAATGCGGTTTCTTAGCACCCGCTTCCACATTCGCCTCCCTGTTGGGTTTGTTTGCTTTTCCTCTCGCGGGCATGGCTCAGCCGGCCGAATTGGATATCGCCAAATTCACCGGGCCCGATATCACGCCGTCTCCCGCCTGTATCGCCGCCGCCCCGACCGGAGAAGTCTTTGTGGGGGTGGACCTCAATGGATCTTTGGGCAAATTGCCTGACAAAGGCAGCATCGTTCGCCTGGTTGACAAGGACGGCGATGGCAAGCTGGATCAACACAATGTTTATGCCAAAGTAGATGATCCCCGTGGCATGATTTCTATCGGAGACAAGTTGTATGTGCTGCATACAGTGATCCCGTCCGACACCAAAATTCTGTCAGGCATGCATCTGTCAGTGTTTACGGATGCCAATCACGACGGCGTGGCTGATGGGCCGCCCAAACGTTTGGTGAGCAATATCAGCACCGTCAAACACAACCAGGACCGCGGCGCCGATCACACCACGAACGGTATCCGCCTGGGCATTGATGGCTGGATTTATGTGGCAGTGGGTGACTTCGGGTTTGTTGAAGCCGAAGGAACCGATGGAGCCAAACTGACCTTTCACGGCGGCGGAGTTGTCAGGGTCAGACCTGACGGTTCGGAACTGGAGTCCTACACTCACGGAACCCGCAATGACTACGACGTGGCGATTGATCCGCTGATGAATATCTATAGCCGCGGCAATACCAATGACGGCGGCGGCTGGAACATCCGCTTTATCCATCATATTCAAAATGGCGAGTATGGTTATCCGATTCTGTTCAAGAACTTTACCGATGAAATCCTTCCCGCCCTGGTTGATCTGGGCGGTGGCTCCGGCACGGGCGCCCTCTTCTTTCAGGAACCCGGTTGGCCGGAAAAATACAACAACGTTCCGATGATGTGTGACTGGGGACGCAGCACTTTGTTTATTCACCGGCTAACACCCGATGGAGTGAGTTTCAAACAAGCCGATGAAGTGTTTATCAAGGAAAGCCAGATTGCAGACCTGGATGTGGATGGCTCCGGGAGAATGTATCTGGCGGCGTGGGATGGTGCCGGTTACACCGGCAACCCCGGCAAGGGATACATCAGCAGGGTGGTGCCGAAAGGCTGGAAATATCAGGCGTTTCCCGATTTGAAAAAATCCAAGGTCACTGAATTGATCACCCTCCTCGCCGGCCCCAGTGCCACCGCCAGGGTTTATGCCAGTCAGGAATTGTTGACCCGTAAGGATGCCGCCAGGGATGTGTTGGCCCTGGCCTCCGCCAAAAATCAATCCCTGGAGGCGCGGGTTGCGGCGATCTTCACCTACAAGCAATTGGAAGGGGGAAATGCCACTGCTGCCCTGGTATCCCTCGCGCAAGACGACAAAATCAAAGAATGGGCCATCCGCGCACTGACCGATAGGAAATCGCAGGTCGCCAAGGTTCCCGCCGCTCCTCTGCTCGCCGCTTTGAAGGACTCCAATCCCCGCGTGCAGGTGGTTGCCAGTGTGGCCCTCGGTCGCTTGGGCGATCGCGCGAACGCCCCGGCTCTGTTAGCCCTGGCGGATCCGCCATCCTCCGTCAAGGCGCCGGAAGAAGGCGACGAAGGGCCCCACGCAACGCCCAACAGTGCCGTGGTTGTCCCCCACATTGCCGTTCGCAGCCTGGTCCGTCTGAATGCGGTGGATGCCGCCGTGGATGCGCTTGGCGGCCCGCAAAATGGCGGGGCCCTTTGGACATTGCGTTATCTGCATGATGTGAAGGCGGTGGATGGGCTGATCGCCAAATACGCCGGAAGCACTCCCGAACTTGGCAATCAAATCCTATCAACCCTGATCCGTTTGTATCAGGAGGAAACGCCCTATGACGGCAGTTATTGGTGGAGCACCCGCCCTGATACCCGTGGTCCTTATTACAAACCCAGAAACTGGGCGGGCTCTGACAAGATCGGCCAGTTCGTGAAGGCTGAATATGACAAAGCCAGCCCGGATCGCAAGGCGTGGATCGAGTTGCAAGGCCGCCGTTGCCGTGCTCCAATCCCTGGCATCAATGTTGTGATTGCGGCGGACGGCAAGGGTGGGAAGAAGAACAAGCAGAAGGAACCCGCTGTTGATCTAAGCAAGATCAAGAAGGAGGGCGGGGAAGTCGCCAACACGTCGATTGAAGACATTGTGTTAGCTTTGGACAAGGAAAAGGGTGACCTCAAGGTGGGGGAGCAACTCTTCACCCGTCAGGGTTGTGTGGCGTGTCATACATTGAAGGCCGATGAAATGCAAAAAGGGCCGTTCATGGGACAGGTCGGCAGTATTTTGAAGCCGGAACAAATCGCCGAAGCGATTCTGAAGCCCAGCGCGGCGATTTCCCAGGGATTCGCCACCACTTTGATCAAAACCAAAGATGGCAAGGACAACGTGGGTTTTGTCTCGGAAGAAACCGCTGACGAACTCGAAATGAGGGACATCACCGGACGGGTCTGGAAAATCAAATCAGCCGATGTGGCGAGCCGGAAGGAACTGGAGATCTCCATGATGCCCGAGGGCCTGGTCAATGCTTTGACCGTGAAGGATTTCATCTCGCTGGTGAGATTCCTCGAAAGTAACAAGAAGTGATTGAAATTCAGAAAGCTCCTAATTTTAAGCAACGGTGTGAGCAGGAAATTCACATCCAACAGCGAGCTCATGGAGTTTCCTCGGGTATTTGTTTGATCCGTTCAGGAGTCATCGGGGGAGCGCCCGCAGGGGCCGCGAGCAGGTAGTCGGCGGATGGCGCGGAAGTGGTTTTGCCGTGGGATAGTGCTCGTTTCAGCAACTCCGTGGTCACTTCCTCAACCTTGCAGCCCATCTGCGCGGCGCGGAGTTTCATCTCACGCACCAAGTCGGCGGGAAGATCGAGAGTGGTTTTCATAGGCGGAAGTTGCTGGATTTACGGGTGGGTTTCAAATTTTGAGAGTCGTTTGTTCAAACACATGGCTCAGCGGCTCAAACGCCAGCATGTGGACAATATGCGGGTGGATGAAGTCCTTGCGTTGGTAGGCCTGTCGATTTCACGACCTACGGCGAGAGCAAGTCCAATGGGAAATTGAAAGTAGTCACGCTATTGCCCGCGTTCGCGCCGCGCAGGTTGTTCGAGCCGGACTCCACGGCGAGAATGGATACACGCACTTTGCAGGCACTCTGCGAAATTCCGGACGGGTCGGCCCAAGTCTATGCGGGGCAGCGGATCATGGCGACCTTCGCGCTGAAGGAGTGAATGACCCTGACCATGGGGCGGATGCGTTTTTCGTTTTACCCGAGGGGGAGGATGGGTGTTAAAAGGTGACAGTGAATTCACCCGAATGCCCGAAACTGCCGCAGGTCGAGGAGCCGATTTGCGAGAAGGAGATCGTCGCCCAGGAAATCTTCGAACTGGAGCTGCCTGACCGGACCTTGTTGTCCGGGCCGAGTTCGCGGCTGCGGGATTTGACGACGTTGATCCGGGTCGGCAAGGATCTGTTAACCGGTTTCCGGACGCTGCATTTCGCCGGGCCGTGCGTGACGATTTTCGGCTCCGCGAGGACGAAGGTCGGGAGCCGTTACTATGAAATGGCGCGGCAAATGGGGGCGGCTTGCGCGAAGCTCGGCTTCACGGTGGTGACCGGCGGCGGCCCAGGCGTCATGCAGGCGGGAAACCAGGGCGCCTTCGAGGCGGGCGGCCGCTCGCTCGGAGTGAACATCGAGCTGCCCTTCGAGCAGGAGCTCAACCGCTACGTCCAGCGCTCGGTGACGATGCGTTATTTTTTCACCCGCAAGGTGGTGCTGGTGAAGTATTCCTACGCCTTCATCATCCTGCCCGGCGGGTCGGGGACGATGGATGAGATGTTCGAAACGATGACGCTGATCCAGACCGGCAAGCTGAAGATTTTCCCGATCATCCTGATGGGGAAGGATTACTGGCAGCCGCTGATGGATTTCCTCCATCAGATGGTGGAGGAGGGGACGCTCAGCCCGGATGATCCGGACCTGATATTCTTCACGGACGATGTCGAGGAAGCCGCCGCCCACTTGCAGCGGCACGCGGTCCGGCAGTTCGGGCTGCGGCGCAAGCGCGCGCCCAAGGCGATCCGCATCCTCGGGGAAAAAGGCCTGGTGGATTGAATGGAGGGTGCCTCTTCGCACGTAGTCCAACCCTTCAGGGTGTCTTCGGCCGGCAATGAAGACACCCTGAAGGGTTGGACTACGTGCGAAGAGCGCCAGTTCAAGCCTTCGGCAAAAAGAATCCGCGCTGTTTCGCGGAGACCGGCATCTCGAGCTTTTCCATCACCGCGAGCATGTCCTCCCAGACCTGGCGCTTGGTCTGGTGTCCGTCGCCGGTTTGCAGCAGGTAGCTCGGGTGATAGGTGACGCGCACCGGAGTACCCTCGAAGTCGTGCCACTTCTCCCGCAGCGAGGCGACGGTGCCGGTGATTCCTAGCAGGCCCTCCGCCGCCGTCTCGCCGAGCGCGACGATGCAGGCCGGGCGGACGATGCCGATTTCCGCGCGGATGAAAGGCAGGCAGGCGGCGATTTCCCCGGCGTTCGGCTTTCGGTTGTTGGTGGTTTGCTTCGGCGTGGAGGGGCGGAATTTGACGATGTTGGAAATATAGACCTCCTCGCGGGAAAGCCCCATCGCCTTGAGGATGTCGTTGAGCTTCTGGCCGGCCGGACCGACGAAGGGCTGGCGCTCGCGTTCTTCCTGATAGCCGGGCGCCTCGCCAACGAGCATCACGCGCGCCTCGGGATTTCCGATTGAGAAGACCATCGTCTCGCGCAGGGATCCGAGCGATTTGGCGGGTGCCCAGTTCTCCGCCTGGTGGCGCAGGGAGTCGAGTTGCTCGGCGCGGGTCGCGCCCTCGATGGAAATTTTCGCGGCCGCCACCGGAGCTGGGGGCGGGTCCAAGCGGATTTCCGCAGCCGGTGCCGGGGCGGCCTTTTTGGCTTTGGCGGAGTTGAAAACCCCGCGCAAGGCCTCGCGCGCGCCGTCGTCCAGATGCACGTGGGTCACCCCGCGGGCTTGCTCGGCTTCAAGAAATTCCAGGAGGACATCGACGGGACGGGACACGCCGCGACGCTAGCGACTTGCCGGCCGGGGCGCAACCGCTGGATTCTCCGATCCGTCGCCAGCGGGCGCTTCTCCTTGCCCGGTGCGGGAAATCGGGGCATGTTGCGGGCGTTCCGGCCGTTATTTTTCAATCCGCTCATGTCAGATCCTCCGCAATTACCGATCCCGCTCTCCGCACCACGCTGGTATTCCGCGCCGCGTTTGTGGCGCACCTTGCGCAAGGCAGCGGCCCGCGCCGGACGCAAAACCCTGCTCACCGCCCTCACGCTTTTCTACTGCTTGCAGGATCGCGACACGCCGACGTGGGCGAAGGGCGTGATCGTCGGCGCGCTGGGCTATCTGGTTTTGCCCACGGACTTGATCCCGGACATGATTCCCGGCGCGGGCTTTGGCGACGATTGGGGTGCGCTGGTCGCCGCACTCGGGACGGTCGCCGCCTACATCAAGGACGAGCATAAGATGAAAGCCGCCGCGCAAGTCGAGCGCCTGCTCGGTTCGGACCATCCCGCCCCGCCGCCGGAATTTTCCGAATAAGTCATCCTGTTATTCCGTATCCACCCGCAGCAATCCGCTACGCCATGAAACGAAATTTCACTTAGCCATGCTTCTCCCCGTATTCCAAGATCTGGTCAAACCGCAGTGGCGAGCGGTGCTTGAACAACTCAAACTGTCCGGCGGCCTGCCTGTCAGTGAGTTGGCCGGGCGGGTGGGCGTGAGTTACATGGCGGCGAAGCAGCACTGCGAGGAGCTCAAAAAGGCGGGCTATCTGGATCGTTCGCGGGTGCCCCGGACGGTGGTGGGGCGGCCGGAAATTTTTTACAGCCTCAGTGCCAAGGCGGATGCCCTGTTCCCGCAGGCGGGGGCGGATTTCACGCTCGAGTTGCTGGAAGGACTCAAGACGCTTTTCGGCGAGAACGCGCCGGACAAGTTGCTTTTCCAGTATTTCCAAAAGCAGCAGGAGAAGTGGCAGCCACTGCTATCCAAGGCGCGGACGGTCGGCGAAAAGGCTGGCAAGCTCGCCGCCCTCCGCGGGAAGGAAGGCTGCCTGGTCCGCTGTGTGGACGACCCGGAAAGCGGCCTGCGGATCGAAGAGTTTCACAATCCGTTGCAGCGGGTTTTCGAGCGCTATCCGCGGGCGATCGCGATGGAGCAGCGGATGATCGAGCAATTGCTCGGCGCGCGAGTGACCCGCCGCGAATTCCCGGGCGGCAGGACCGGCCAGCCGCAGGTGGTTTTCGAGGTGGTCGCGGGCGGAAATCCTTGATGCGAAATTTTATGAATGCCTCCCGCGCGAGCCGCGTCGAAGCGGCCTGACTCCCGAAAACCATGAAGAATCCATCCCTGATTTCTCTCGCCGCACTGGTCATGTTCGCGGCATCCGGTTGTGACAAGCAATCGCCCGATGTCGCCAAAAAAATCGCCGAGCTTGAGCAGAAAAACAACGAGGCCGCCGCGCGACAGCGCGATCTCGAACAACAGCTCGAGGATCAGAAACTGGCGGCCGAGCGCGACGCGATCGAACGCGAGCGCCTCCAGATCGAGGAAGACCGGGCCGAGCTGGAACGCCGGCAGGGAGAAGCCGCCGCCGCGCAGGACGAGGCCATCCGCAAGCGCGAGGAGGCCTTGGCCAACCGCGAGGGCAGGCTCGAGCAGTTTCAATCGGCGCTTGAGGAAAAGGACGACGATCTCGGTCGGCACCAGCAACAACTCAGCGAGCGCGACCGCGAACTGGCAGGGCGCGAGGCCTTGGCGTTCGAGCCGACTGAGCAGAGCGAACCGGTGGCGGACTACGGGGTGTTTTACGATTCGCTGTCGTCTTACGGCTCCTGGTTCGAGACGCCGGACTACGGCTACGTCTGGCAGCCGGTGGTGGTGCGGGATTCGAACTGGCGTCCCTATTCCCGAGGCCGCTGGGCGTGCAGTGATCGCGGCTGGACCTGGATTTCCGAAGAGCCCTTCGGCTGGGCGACCTATCACTACGGCCGCTGGGCCCTGCTCCGAGGTCGCGGCTGGATCTGGGTGCCGGGCTGCGAGTGGGCCCCGAGCTGGGTTTCATGGCGTGAAAATGACAGCCATATCGGCTGGGCCCCGCTGCCGCCGGAGACCCTGGCCTATCGCGGGCATGCCTGGGATTCCACGGTGGAGGTCCAGTTCGGGATCGGCGCGCTGTGGTTCAATTTTGTCGAAATCCGCAACTTCGGCAGCCCGGTTTACAGGCACTGTCTGCCGGTTTCCCGGAACGTGACCTTCATCCGGGAAACCCGCAACATCACCCACATCCAAGTCCGTGACCGCCAAATCATTTCCGGCGGGCCGCAATACAAGAAGCTGTCCGACCGGATCGGCCGGTCGCTGCCGTTCTATCGACTTGAGGTCGATCAGCATGCCCGTCAAAGCCGCGATTCGCTGGCGATGCGTCCGCGAGTCCAGGGAGATCGGTTGGTGGTTTCAGCTCCTAACATCGACGCGGCATGGAACGATTCCCTCAAGCCCGGCCGGGTCAAGGGCGGCATCGAATCCGCCAAAGCCGAACGCGACGAAGGTCTGAACAGCGAGCTCGCCAACCGCTACCGCGAAAGTCGCGACGAGAGCCGCCGGAAAGCCGAGCAGACGGTCAAGGAGTTGGGCGGGCGTGAACAATTGGACCAACTCCGTGCCCGGCGCTCGCAGGAAAACCGCCGCCAGGCGGAGACCCAGCCGCGCCAGCGGGAGGCGCGCGACGCTGCCGGAAATCTGGAGCGCCCGCAGCCCGCGGATCTTGGCAAGCGCGAGTCAGGGCGGAATGAAATCCCGGTCGTTCCGGATGGAAACGAAAAGCCCGCCCCGGAGCCCCTTGTCCAACAGCCCCAACAACCGGATCAGGGTCGGGAGCTTCCGGGATTGCCGAACGACCGGAGAAGACCCCTGGAAAATGATCAACCCCGCGTCGTTCCCAACGCCGAACCCGCGCGTCAGGCCGATGCCGGCAAGTTCCAACAGGATGAGCCCCGGCGCGGGCAGCCGGGTGATGCTGAGAAGGAAGCGATCAAGCGCGGTCCGCAGGAGCAGGCGCAGCAACAAGTGAAGCAGCGGGAAGCAGAACAAGCACTTGACGCTCAGGCGGAAGCCGCCAAGCGCGGCCAAGATGAGCAGTCATTGAAACTGCAGCAGGAGAAACAACGTGATGCGGAACAAGATCGCGGTCAGAAGGAACAAGCGCAGCAAGACGCCAAACAACGTGACTCGGAACAAGCTCGTGAAGTTCAGGCGGAAGCCGTCAAGCGCAGGCAAGAAGAACAGGCGTTGAAAGTGCAACAGGACAAACAACGTGAATCCGAGCAGGCGCGTGACGCCGAGAAGGAGGCCATGAAGCGGGTCCAGCAGGAGCAGCAACAGGAGCAGCAACGTGATGCGGAACAAGCGCGCGATGCTGAAAAGGAAGTGATGAGGCGCGGGCAGCAGGAGCAGGTGCAACAAGAGAGACCGCGCGAGTCGGAAAAGGCCCGCGATAGTCAGAACGAGGCGATGAAGCAGCAGCAGGAACAGGCCCAACAACGTGCACAGGAGCAAGCCCAGGGACGCGCTCAAGAACAAGCCCAGCAACGTGCACGGGAACAGGCGCAACGTCAGCAGGAACAGGCTCAACAACTTCAGCAGGAACAGGCCCAGCAACGCGCACAGGAACAAGCTCAACAGCGCGCACAGGAGCAAGCCCAACGCCAGCAGGAACAAGCCCAGCAGCGTGCTCAGGAACAAGCCCAGCAGCGTGCTCAGGAACAAGCCCAGCAGCGTGCTCAGGAACAAGCGCAACAACGCGCACAGGAACAATCGCAACGGCAGCAGGAACAAGCCCAGCAGCGTGCACAAGAACACGCGCAACGTCAGCAGGAACAAGCTCAGCAACGCGCACAGGAACAAGCGCAACGTCAGCAGGAACAAGCTCAGCAACGCGCTCAGGAACAGGCTCAGCGTCAGCAAGAGCAGGCCCAACAGCAGGAACAAGCCCAGCAACGTGCTCGGGAGCAGGCCCAACGTCAGCAGGAACAGGCCCAGCAACGCGCTCAGGAACAGGCACAACGCCAGCAGGAGCAAGCCCAACAGCAAGAGCAAGCCCGGCAACGGCGTCAGGAAGAGCCCCGCCGAAAATAGGGGGCCGCGCGGGCGGTCCCAACAAGGGGAGGGGACGTCTCGTTCCTTCGCCTGGTTAGGCGTTCATCCCCTTGTTTTACCTGCGGCATTTCTCCAGCAGCCCCGCGAGGAACCAGGTGATCTGCGCGAGGGCGTCGGAGTGGATCGATTGGCCGAGCGGGGCGAGATCCTCGCGGCATTCCGCCAGCAGGTTCATCGCGGTGTCCACGGCGCTCTCGATGGCGCCCTCGTATTCGGCGATGCCTAGCAGGATCGGGAGGTCGAGCGGTTCCTGGTCGAGGATGCGCTTGTTGAGCTTCATGCGCTGGGCCTCGGAGGCGGTTTCCAACAGGTTGAGGATGGGCAGGGTGAGCTTGCCCTTGAGCAGGTCGGTGCGGAGCGTCTTGCCGACGACTTCTTCCGAGCCGACGAGGTCGAGGCAGTCGTCGTAAATCTGGTAGGCGGTGCCGAGTTTCATGCCGTAGCTGTAGAGGCGGGCCTCGGCGTCGGCATCGAGGCCGGATAGATTTGCGGACAGCCCGGTGGCGGCGGCGAACAGCGCGCCGGTCTTCATCTCGATGACCCGGAAATACTCGGCCTTGGTGAAGGTCAGGTCGAAGCGCCGCTGGGTCTGGATGATTTCCCCCTGGCAGACTTCGCGCGCGGCGTTGCCGACCTTGCGGCAGATGTCGATGCTGTTGAAATCGGTGGCGAGGGTGAGGGCGTGGGAGAACAGCACGTCGCCGAGCAGGACGGAGAGGGCGTTGCCCCATTTCGCGTTGGCGGTGGGGACCATCCGGCGGGTGTTGGCGCCGTCCATGATGTCGTCGTGGACGAGCGTGGCCATGTGGATGAGCTCGAGGATGATGCCGATTTTCAAATGGTCGTCGGTCACGCCGCCGATCGCGCCGCCGACGAGGATGGCGAGGGCGGGGCGGATGCGCTTGCCGGAGGTGTTGCAGATGTAGGCGACGTAGGGCTCGACGGCGGGATCGAAGGCGCGGACTTGTTCGCGGATTGAGACTTCCACCCGTTCGAGTTCCGGGCGGACGAGCTCGAAGGGGAAAAGGGCGCTGCTAGGGGGCGGGGTGTGAATGGCTGCCATGGTGAGTCGGACGGGCCCTAAGTTCCACATGCCGGCCTTTCCCGCAACCCGGATCTGGCACGAACTGGAAAGAATCCCGGGAAACGCCGGTTTTGGAGGATGAAAGCCAAGCGGTTGGAACACCACCAGCCGGGCGTCCCCCGAGAGGACAGAGCCATTTCATCTGCCCGCACCTCAGGCCTTCGGCCTCAGCGAAACCAAGATCGCCGCGGCGGAGAAATCGTGGCTCGGGAAATGAGCGCCCAACCTATCGGATCATTTCAACCCGACAGGCAAGCGGCCGTTTCTGGACGAGGAGCCTCCTTGGAAATCAATTTCTACGGCTGGCCACGTAGATGCAATGCCTCGCCCGCTTCGACCTCTCATGTGGCTTGGCCGCGTGTTCTTCGACGTGAAAGCCTGCATTGACCAGGCACTTCTTGAACTTCGGCGCAGGCTCGGAGAGCCAATAGGCGACACGACCCTTGGGCGTCACCACGTCCCGGATCTTCGCGAGAAAACCGGCGGAATAGAGCCGCGCGTTGCCGGACGTGATCAGGTCGTCCGGGGTGTTGTCGATGTCCAACAGCAGCGCGTCATAGCTTCCCTTGCCTTTGCTGGAGATGATGTCAAACAGGTCGCCCTGGGTGATTTTGGTCCGCGGGTCTTCCAATAGCGGGCCGTTGTGCTCGACGAGAAACGTCCGGTTCCATTCGATCAAGGGCGGCATCAACTCCGCCACCTCCACTGTCGCAGGCCGCCCGACCAGCTCGAGCGTCCGTTTGAGCGTGAATCCGAGCCCCAGCCCGCCAATCAGGATCCGCGGGTGATCCGGCCTCGATGCCTTGCCTTCCAGCAGATCCACGCATCCGACGTCCGCGAGCAGCTCCTCGGAAAGAGTCAGGGCCGTGCTCATCAGTTCGAGGCCATTGTATTTCAGGTAGAATTTCCCATCGTGTTTGTGCAGGGAGAAAACCGTGCCATCGGACATCTTCGACTCACTGAGCTTCACGTAAGGCTTCATGAACGTGACGTGCACCAGAATCCCGCGATGAGCAAGCCCAGTCGGGGGTGTCCGACAGGGTGCCGTAGAACAGCATCATGAAGGCGAAGGTGAAAAGGAGGATGCCCAGCGTCTGCTGGACGCGCTCGCGGTCGATCTGGAGACTCTTCCTTGCTCACGCGTTTGCCCATGGGTGGAAAGTAGCTGGATCGCGCAGTCGTGTGATTTCCGAAGCGGGTGAGGGGAACGGGGCCCGGAAACTCAAGGAGTGACGGACTCCGATCCGCCATGCCCATGAACAGCCAATGAGATGAGGGAACCGCTCTTCATGGTCCTCCCATGGACAGGCGATTCGGAGATCGCCGTTTCTTGTTACGACAGCAAACGCACCACCCACCGAGCTTCATAGAGGACGAACGACCCGACCGGTAGCTTTGCCTTGATCGGATTGCGCCGAATGTGGCGCGCGACATTCATGAAATGATCCCAATCGCGGATCAACCGATCGAAGTAATCCTTCTGCCAGACCGGGCCGGAGCTGTGATCCACCAGGTTGATCTTAGTAGCGGTGAAACGTTTCCAGCTGGCGACGGTTTCTCCCAGATCGATGGCCTCATCTAGCGAGAGCAGAAGATGAACGTGATTCGGCATGATCACCCACGCGTGGAGCAGATAGCGGGTGTGGTCGAAATGTTGGAATGCATTCGCTACGGTGGCGGCATTCGCGGAATCGCCCAAGACCATGAAGCACCACCGCGCCGACACAGGCCCCAAGGAGTGGCGGATTGCCGGAAGGCTAACTGCGGGGAAATTGCGGGGAGGGAGAAAAGTGGGGGAAAAGCACATCGTCGGGGATGCGCAGAACCAGTGTTTGCATGGCGTATTTGTATTACATGCAGCGAAGCCAGGTAATACAGAAAATGATTCTTCGCAGGTTGCTTTCAATAAGTGTCGCCATAGGTTTCCCCAGCCTTATAGCCCGCAGGACCATCTGGCGATGTGGATCAAGGTGCCAGTCCCTTGACGATGGCCGCCACATTGTGGCGGACCATCGCCACATAGCCCAAACCACCCGTCCCGTCGGCGATCAATGGATCGCCAAGCCTGATTCCCGTGTCCTTCGTCAGCGTTTGGAGAATCTTCGGATTCGACTCCTTCTCCGGGAAGATCGCGACCACTTCGTTCTTCTTCAAGTTGGCCACCAGCGCCGCCAGTTCCTTCGGGCCGGGCATTTGTTCGCGGTTGATTCCCTGCACCGGATGCGCCGTGAAGCCGAACTCCTTGCAGAAATAGTTGAAAGCCGCGTGGGCGGTGGCGAGGTGGCGCTTGTCCCGCGGGATTTTGGAAATCTCGCGCTTTGCCCAACGCTCAAGCTCGTTAAGTTGGCTCCGGTAGGCGTCCGCATTCTTGCGGAACACGGCGGCGTTCTCAGGCGAGGCCGCGGCGAAGGCTTCGGCGACGATCCCGGTCGCACGGCGGAAATGATCGATCGAGTGCCACCAATGCGGATCGATTTCATGCTCGTGCTCGTGATCATGGCCCTCGTGATCACAGGCACCTTCAAGCGCCGGCAAAGTCGCCCCGACTTCAAGCAGCGTCGCCTTGTTGGCGATGATCGCCTTCAACTTCGGCAGATAGCTTTCCAGCCCCATTCCCGCGACCAGATAGATCGTCGCAGCCTCGGCGTTTTTGAGATCCTCGGGTGTGGGTTCGAAATGATGAGGGTCGCCATTCGGGCCGATCAAATCGACGACTTCCACCTGCCCGCCGCCGACCTGTCGGGCAAGATCCCCGAGAAGTGGATGGAGCACGGCGATTTTCAATTCGGCCGCGCGAAGCGGAACAAATCCCAGGAGAAGAGTGGTGAGCAAGACGCGAAGCATGTCGGCAACTTGCCCGGATTTGTCGCTCACGCAAGTGTTTTGCGTTTGAATGTTTTGCGTTTGAATCGAGGCGACTGATCCGCGATTTGCCGCCGCCGCTCCCGTCGGTATTGGCCTCGACCTTTCGGCGGGGCGTGCTATCGAAGAGCCATCAAACATGGACCCGCATACCGAGATCAAATCAGCATTGAAGTCAGACAGGGAAAGCAAGCCGGTGGTGATTCCTCCACCTGACTTGTCGCGGCCGTCAGTTCCACCGCCCTCGTTACCTCCTGTTGCCGCAGAGTCCCCGGAGGCCGCGGTGAAGGTGAAGATCCGCAACGCGCAGGATTCCGATGACGACGGATCTCCGGTCGCAGGCTTGGCGTCCTTCAACTCCCGCGTCACGGCCGCGGTGATAGACATGGTCGTCGCGTCGGGCATCGCGATCGGGCTCGCCTTTATCTTGCCCGGATTCGCCGACCGCCTCGCCTGGCTGGCGGCGATTGCCTACCTGGTGACCCGCGATTCGCTGCCGTTTCTCGGCGGCCAGAGTGTCGGAAAGAAGGCGATGAAGCTCAGGGCGGTGACGCTTGATGGCGAGTCGCTGGTCGGAAACTGGGAAGCCGCGCTCGTCCGCAACGGCGTGCTGGCGATTCCGTTATTCGCATTCGTCGAGTTGTTCATCCTGCTCACCCGCGAGGACAAGCCCGGGCGCGGCCGCCGGCTAGGCGATGAGTGGGCGAAGACGAAGGTGATCATTGAGGAAACCCAGCCAAGCGCCGATGGTCTTTGATTTGCGGGCTTTCCAATCGCCCGCGACCCAGTCAGCTTCCCGCCATGGAGAGTCATGATGTCTTGAAGCGGGCGCTGCGGAAAACCAGCCCGAAGGCGGTTGCCGCGGACCTGGGAGTGTCGCTTTCCCTCGTTTACAAATGGGCGGAGAAACCCTCGGACGACGGTTCGGGCAGTCGCAATCCGCTGGACCGCCTCCTTCAGATCATCGACCTGAGCGGCGACAACGGCATCGTCGAATGGCTGTGCCTCCGCCAGGGCGGGCATTTCGTAAAAGACCCGGATGTGAGCGGCCATCAGATCGACCACGTCCTGCCAGCCACTCAGGAAATCATCGGACAGTTTTCAAATTTGTTGAACCACATCTCCGCCGCGGCCAACGACCACTCGGTGAGCAAGGAGGAAGCCGGGGAAATCCGCCAGTGCTGGGACAAGCTGAAAAGCTACGCGGAAGGCTTCGTCCGCTGCTGCGAAAACGGCGACTTCAAGACGATGTCGCAGGTTCCTCCGACAAGCCGCTAGTCTCAGCGCTGAAGCAGGCCGAGGATCGGCGGCAGGGTTTCCTTCCAAGCGTGGGCGACGGCGCAGCAGATCACGGCGTCCTCGTCGTCGCGGCGCGGGAAACTTTTCGCCTGGCGAAGTTTTTTGGCTGCCAGAGTGATGGCGTTGAGCTCGGAGCCGAGCGAAAGCAAACCGAGCGCGGTGGCAAGGGCGGTGGCTGCTAGCAGCACGGAGATGCCGCCGATGATCGGGATCTTCGCCACCAGCACCGCGAAGACCGCGATGATGCCGCTGAGCGGAGGCACGGCCATGCCGAAGCGCCGGGCGTTTTCACGCGAGTTGGCGGATTTCGGATCGCGCACGCGCCACTCGGCCAGCGCCTTGAGCCGGAGCTGGCGGCCGAACTCGTCGGCCGACTCGTCGGCGCGGTGGATCACGGCGGTGTCGTCCGGTGCGGGCATCCAGGCTCCGAGGTCGCAGCGGCACGGGCGCTTGCCCGTTTCCGCCAGCACTCGCAGCCCGAACATCCAACGGGCGATGAGCGCGGCGGCGATGGGAAGAGCGGAGAACAGGAATAGGATGCGCCACATGGGATTGAGGGAAAGGGTTGGGAATTATTTTCTGGGAGAGCCGGCCGCGACCCACGCCCGCGGATCATCCGGCCATGGATGTCTGGGATAACGACCGGCGACTTCTTTTTTCATCTGCGCGTAGCCGGTCTGCCAGAATCCTTTGAGATCCTTGGTCATTTGCCAAGGCTTCTGGCCGGGGGTGAGAATGTGGACGACCAGGGGAACGCGGCCGTTGGCGATCATCGGCGTCTCCCAGATTCCGAACAGGTGCGAGACCCGCACGGAAATGAACGGGTCCATGCCGAACGCGTAAGTGATCTTGGCGGACTGGCCGTTCGGCAGATTCACCCGCTCCGGGCAATACGAATCCAGCGCCGCGCGCTGGGCGGCGCTGAGCCACTCGCGCAGCACGCGCCAGACGTTGGCTTCCTTGATTTCCTTGTAACTGACCGCGCCGTGGCAGATCTGCGCGATCGCGTCGGTCCGGTCCTCGTCGGTCCAGCCGGGCATTTCCAACTCCGGCATCCACTTGCCAAGCGAGGCGAGGCGGGCGGTCCATTGCTCGACGGAATGATCCCAGTTTTTCAAATCGAGCTCACCGGATAGCACGCGCGCTGCGAGCAGTTCGGCGGCCTGGTCGAGGTTCACGCCGTGGTCGCTTTCCTTGGCTTCGAGCACCAGGTCCCGGAAGCGGGTTTCCTTCCTGGCAACCACCCGGCGGCGGGTCTCGTCCCAAGCCGCGCCGTCGGTGATGGCTAGATCCTCGGGAAAAAGCTCGGCCAGCCACGCCGGATCGACGTCGGTGGCGCGGCGCAGGTGGACGATGATTTCCCGCGCTTCGACCTCGGTGATTTCCGCGGCGACGAAGGCCGGGGCGTTTCTCACGCAGGAATCCTCGTCGAGCTTGCCCTTGCGGTTTCCCACCAGCTTGCAAGCCAGCGTGCCCTGGCTGACGCGGATCGCCAACTGATCGCTGAACGCCGCGAGCATCGCCTTGCCGACCGACTCGCGGCGGCCCTTGAAATCCACCGACTGCCATTGCCAACCAAAGCGCTTCGCCAACGAACACAGCCGGTCGAAACCCTGTGCTGTCTCGCGCGCGCCGCGCGCCATCACGCCGACCTGGTCGCAGCGGCGCGGATCGAAGCTCATCGCTTCGGCGGATTCGAACGCCCGCCATTCGCCGGCGAAATCCGAATCGTCGTCCGGGAAAATGAAATCCTTGCGGCCCGGTCCGCCGCGCTTGTTGGTGAAGATCCCGTCGCCCTGCACCGTCGCCGCGATGAACGCGGTTTCCGCCACGCAGCCGTGTTCGTAGCCGGCTAACATCAACCGCGAGAACCGCGGCTCCAGCGGCAGCGACGCCATTTTCCGGCCCTCGTCGGTGAGCTTTCCCGTGCTGTCGAGCGCGCCGAGGTCGTGCAGCAGGCGCTCGGCGCGGGAGAGGGATTCCTCAGTCGGCGGGTTGAACCAGCGGAAATCGCGGACCTCGGAAACGCCCGCCGCCTTGAGCAGGAGGGCGGCTTCGGCCAGATCCACGCGGTGGACTTCCGGTGCTTCGAACTCGGCGCGCCGCGCGTGATCGGTCTCGCTCCAAAGACGGAACGCGCGGCCCGGTGCCGTCCGACCGGCGCGGCCCGTGCGTTGCTCGGCGGCGGCGCGGGAGATTTTCTTGATGAGCAGCGTGTTGATCCCGCGGCGCGGCTCGAAGGACGCGATGCGCGCCAGGCCACTATCAATCACCGTCCTGACGCCGTCGATAGTCAGAGAGGTTTCCGCCACGTTGGTGGCGACGATGATTTTCGGGCGCGGTCCGGGGGAAATCGCCGCTTCCTGCGCGGCGGGCTGCAGCGCGGAATACAGCGGATAGACATCCCAGCCCTTTGCGATGGTGTTTTCCAACAGCTCGATCGTCCGGCGGATCTCGTGCGTGCCGGGGAGGAACATCAGGATGTTCCCTGGGTCCGGCATCGCCATCGCCTCGCGGCAGACGTTTGCCATCTTCTCCCAGATCGGCGTCTCGCGTGGCGGTCCGCCGCGGCGGTCGTTCACCGGCGGCCGGTCCGCCCGATAGAGCACCTGCACCGGATGCGTCCGTCCACCCGCTTCAAGTGAGACCGCAGGCGCGAGGTAATCCGCCAGCCCCGCCGTTTCCAGCGTGGCGGACATCACCACCACCCGCAGATCGGGCCGCGGGCCTTCCTGTAAATCGAGGCACCGTGCCAAGGCGATGTCCACGGCGAGCCGGCGCTCGTGGAACTCGTCGAACACCACTGCGCCCACGCCTTCCAGTGTCGGGTCGTCTTGAATCCAGCGTTGGAAAACCCCGTCGGTCAGATAGATGATCCGCGTGTCGGCGCGGTATTTCGTGTCGAAGCGCACCGCGTAGCCGACCTCGTTGCCGAGCGTCGCCTTGCGTTGTTTCGCCACCCAGCCCGCGAGCAAACGCGCCGCCATCCGCCGCGGCTCGATGACGAGAATGCGTCCGGAAATCCCCGCATCCACCAGCATCCCCGGCACGGATGTGGATTTCCCCGAGCCGGTAGGGGCCTTGAGCAACACGCGCGAGCGCTCCCCGGCAGCCACGGCGGCGCGGAGATCTTCGGCGATTTCAAAGACGGGCAAGGTCACGCGGGAGGATTTGCCGGAAAACCCAAGGAGTGGCGATCTCCGAATCGCCTCTTTTTCACGGGAGTGGGACGTTTCGTCCTTTCCCATGGACGAGAGGTCCGTGCCCCCTATCCACGGCCCAAACACCTTGCGCCACCCGTGTCGCATTCTGGCCGGATCAGCGGGCCGTCAGCTCCAATGCCTGCTCGATTTGCACGGCCATGGCGGGCTCTAGCAACAACAGGATTTTGAGCTGCGCCGGGTGGAGGGTCCGGATTTGGGAAAGGAGGTCCGCGGCGGATTCGTCGGTGTGGGTGGCGAGCGGGTCGGCGGCGGGCTTGAATTCCTGACCGACGAGGAAGGGAAGGATGCTGTTGGCGGCGAGGAGTCTGGCTGGAGCGAGGTTCTGAAAGCCGTATCCGCCGGGAAAGACCGGCTTGGGCAATAGGAAGGACGGCCTGTCCGCCTTTGTTTCATACCATTGCTTCCAAGTGATTTCCTCCTGCGCGGGGGTCAGTTGGCAAAGGTTCCACGGCATGGATGGTCCGTTGTCATCGGTCAGCCATCGCTTGGCTGAAACGAGGCGTTCGATCGGCTCCATGCCGGTGACCTCATACCAATTGCCGTTGTGTTCGAACGGGCGGGGGCCGGCGTTGAGGGCTTCGATGAAATCTGCTTTCGCCAGATCGAACAGCTCGGCAAGCCTGGCGGTCGCGTGGGCGGATTGTTCCGGTGTTAGGTGGAGCCCGTCCGCCAGCGCGTCGAGATACCAGCGGTGCTGCGTCCGCCGCCGGGCGAGGTATTCCTGCCGGGTGGCGACGCGGATGCCCTGATCCAAACCGGCGATTTTGAAGTCCTCGATGATCCAGCCGATCTGCCGTTCGGTGAGTCCGTTCCGGCAACGGGCGGTATAGTCGCCGACAAGATCGCCGGACCAAGGCACGGCGGGCGGGCGGATCGCATGGCGGGTGTTCAGGGGCGGCGGCGGGGTTTGATGGCGGGCCTTGCGCTCGTTGGCCACGCTGACCTGTGCCTGCCAAATTGCGGCGGCCGTCGCAAAGGTGGCAAACACGATCCACGCCAATGAATTTCTGAGAGGCTTCGACATTTTCGGGCAATCGTTCCGATCATAGTCGGCGGCATGGGAAAAAGCTATGGGAAAGGCAACGGATTCACCGCTTGGCTTTGGGCGTCTTGAAAAATTTCTCCACCTCGGTCACCGGGCGGGTGTTGAAAACGTCCTGTTTGCGCAGCCAGCCCTTGCGGGCGAGGCGGACGCCGAGGCCGATGTGGTGGATGCCGGCGGTGGAGTGCGCGTCGGGGTTGATCGAGCAGAGCACGCCCTTGTCGCGGGCGCGCTTCCACCAGCGCCAGTCCATGTCGAGGCGCTGCGGGTTGCAGTTGAGTTCGATGATGGTGCGGGTCTCGGCGGCGCAGTCGATGACCATGGCGTGATTGACTGCGTAGCCATCGCGCTTGAGCAGCAGCCGGCCGGTGAGGTGGCCGAGCATGGTGACGTGCTCGTTTTCCATGGCGCGGCAGATCCGGCGGGTCATCTCCTCTTCGGACAGGGTGAAGGAGGCGTGGACCGAGGCGACGCAGTAGTCGAGCCGGGCTAACATTTCATCTGCGAAATCGAGCGAGCCGTCCTTGTGGATGTCCACCTCGGAACCGGCGAAGAGGCGGAAGTGTTCATAGCCGGCGTTGAGCTTGGCGATGGCTTCGATTTGCTCCAGCAGGCGCTCCTCGTCGAGCCCGTTCGCTTGGAACGAGGCTTTCGAGTGGTCGGCGATGCCGAGGTATTGGAGGCCGAGGTCGATGGCTTCGTCGGCCATTTCGTGGAGGGTGGCGTGGCCATCGGAGGCGGCGGTGTGGTTGTGAAAGGTGCCGCGGAGTTGGCCCAGCTCGACGAGGCGCGGCAAGGTGTGGTGGGCGGCGGCTTCGATTTCGCCGGTGTTTTCGCGCAGTTCGGGTGGGATGAAGTCGAGGCCGAGGGCGCGGTAGATGTCGGCTTCCTCGTGGACTTCGGGCAGCGGTGCGGGATTGGCGGCGTCGGTGGCGGTGAAGCCGTATTCGTTGAGCGAGAGGCCCTGTTTGAGGGCGAGCGAACGGATGACGACGTTGTGTTCCTTGGAGCCACTGAAGTATTGGAGGGCGAAGGGGAACTGGGCGTTCGAGACGGCGCGGAGATCGCACTGGAGGCCGTTTTTTAGGCGGACGGCGGACTTGGTTTCGCCACAGACGATGATGGAGGCGACTTGGGGGAGAGTGGTGAAATCCTCGCAGACGAGGGCGGGCTCCTTGGTGGCGACTAGGAAATCGAGGTCGTGCACGGTTTCCTTGGCGCGGCGGAATGAGCCGCAGATGGCGACACGCGTGATTTCCGGGTGGGTGCGCAGGGTGTCGAGGATTTCGTTGGCCAGTGGGGTAATGGTGCCGAGCAGGAACGTGTCGGCGAAGGCCGCGCGGTGGGCGATGGCTTCGAGGATCTTGGTCTGCGTCTTGGCACCGAAGCCGGGAAGACCCGCGACTTTCCCGGCGTTGCAGGCGGCCTTGAGATCGGCGACGGAGCTGATGCCGAGAGTGTCGTAGAGGGCTTTCACCTTTTTCGGGCCGAGGCCCTGGACGTCGAAGAGCTCGAAAAGCCCGGCGGGGAATTCGGCGCGCAGGGTGTCATGGAACTCCAGCTTGCCGGTGCTGGCGAGTTCGTGGAGCTTCTCGCGGAGTGCCTCGCCGATGCCTTCGATGCCGGTGAGCTCGTTGTCCCGCGCGAGCGCGACGATGTCGCCATCGAAGTTTCTCACGGCTTGCGCGCCGTGGCGGTAGGCGCGGACCTTGAATGGATTCTCGCCCTTGAGTTCTAGCAGCAGGGCGATTTCCTCAAGGGCTACGGCAAGGTCTTCACGGGTCATGGAGTTGAATCTTACAGGCTGCGGGCGGGGGAATCCATCATCATCTATTTCACCAGGAAATCCGCGACGACCATCCGGTGGTCGCTGTTGCGGGTGGTCACGGCGCGGCAGCGGACCGGCGTGAAGTGACGGGTGGCGTAGATGTGATCGATGCGGAGCACGGGGAAACGTCGCTGGAAGGTGTCGCCCCAGCCGGTGCCGGCGGTGGCGAAGGCGTCCACGAAATCGCGGGCGAGCTGGCGGTGGACGATGTCCGAGGCGGGCGAATTGAAGTCGCCGCCGAGAAGGGTGGGGGTGTTGGGGAAAGCGGTGGTCTGCTCGAGAATCTGTTGGGTGAGCGAGAGTTCCTTCTGGCGGATGGCGCGGTTGCTGCGATGGTGGCTCCAGGCGGATTTCCGCCACAGGCGGAGGTCGGTGGCGGCGGTGGCGAGGTGGACGTTGACGACCTCGATTTCGATGCCGCTCGGCAGCAGGACGCTGACCTGTTGGTCGCGCTGTGAGGGATTACGGACTTCCCGTTGGATTTTCCAACGGGTGATCACGCCGTTGGATTGGTGGACGCGGTAGTCGCCCCGGCCGCCGTAGAGCGTGTCCGCGATCTGGCGGACTTGGTGCGGGAGGAGATCCTGCAACAGGACGATGTCCGGTTGCCACGCGGCGAGGTCGGCAGCCGGATTTCCGAAGGTGAAGAAGGCGCTGTTCAAGGTGATGACGCGGATGACGGGATTTCCTTCATGAGGTTCCGCCAAGCCGGGAAGCGGCGGGGACTTTCCGAAGTTCGCCAGCACCCGCGCCTCGTCCGCACCGACGAGCAGGGTGACGGCCCACACGCCGGTCATCACTAACGAAAGCGAGGCGCGGAGGAAATAGAACGCGGTGGAGGACAACAGCAGCCCGACACCGCCCCATAGCCAGATCGGCATGACGGTGAACGCCGCGAAACGGTCCGGCTGCCGCGCGAAGCAGTAGACCGTGAAGATGTGAAGCAGCAGGGAAATCCCCACCAATGTCCATCCGAGGCGGCGGCTGAGAGAGGACATCGAGGGGTAAATGCTGAGATTCTGAAAACTGAAAAGCTGAAATCACATGCCCGGGATGCCGAGGCCGCCGGTGAGCTTTTTCATTTCTGCGGCGGACTTCTCCTTGCCCTTGGAGATGGCTTCCTGGACGCCTTTGAGGACGAGGTCTTCGAGGAATTCCGCGTCACTCGGATCGATGACGGACGGGTCGATCTTGATCGAGAGCACGTCGCCGGCGCAGGTGGCGATGACGTGGACCTTGCCGCCGCCGACCGAGGCCTCGACGGTCTGGATGGAGAGTTCTTCCTGTTTGGCTGCGAGCCCGGCTTGCATCTGCTGGGCTTGTTTCATGAGTTTGGCGATGTTCATAATTTTGGGATGAGTGGTGGAGATGATTGTCGGCGCAAGCCGTAATTGGGACCGGCGGATTTCAGCATTCTCTCGCTTCGCGAATCGAACGGGTGGAATGAGTTCCGCGCTCCAGTTCAGGCAAGGACTTTTCCTTCGAACTTGATGAGGGCGGCTTGGATGAGGGGGTCGTTGTGAAAGGTGTCTTCGATGATGGAGGCTACAGGAGTAGGTTCCGGCGCTTTGATTTCGGCGGCGGGCTTGTCGCTTTTCCACGGCGGCGGTTCGACCGGGGCTGGAAGTTCGCTGACCTCCGGAGCGTCCGCGATCATGGAATCGAAGGCGGAGAGTCCGCCGGCGGGACGGGGAGGGGCGGCGACTGCGGCGGATGCGGGCTCCGGGGTTGGTTCTTGGGCGACGGCAGGTTCCGGCTCGCGGACGGGTGTCGGAGCGGGTTCGGCTGCGATCGGAGCGGGTGCGCTGACCGCGCCGGAGGAAATGAAATCCGCGCCGCGGGTGAGGACTTTGATGACGTCGGTGATGCGGACTTCGCCGAGGGATTGGATAGCCTTGATGACGCCGAGCTCGAAATGGAGGCGCTTGTTAGTCGCCCATTTCATCCGGCCTTCCGTCTCGGCGAAAACGTCGATGGCGGCGAGGATGCGGTCGGGCGGATATTCGTCGGCGGCTTGCAGCAGGGCGGTCCAGAGGTGGGTGGGAATGCCTTCGCCGTCGGCGGACGGGTCGAGTTTCGCGACGAGCAGGGCGCGCAGGCAGCCGATGAGTTCGCCGAGGAGTTGGGAGAGTTCGCGGCCGCTTTCGGCTTCCTTTTGGATGAGCGAGAGAGCGGCGGGATTGTCGCGGGCGAGCAGGGTTTGGGTGAGCGCGGCGACTTTTTCCCGCGAGGTGAATCCGAAGACGTCGAGCACGTTGGCCTCGTTGATCGAGTCGCCGCAGAAGGAGACGAGCTGGTCGAGCATCGACTGGGCGTCGCGCATGCCGCCGTCGGCGCCTTTGGCGATGGCCCAGGCGGCGGTTTCCTCAAGGGCGATCCCTTCTTCGCTGGCGATATGGAGCAGGTGCTGGGCGATCGTTTCCGTCGGGATCGGGCGCAGGTCGAAGCGCTGGCAGCGGGAGAGGATGGTGGGGAGAATCTTGTTCGCCTCGGTGGTGGCGAAGATGAATTTCACGTGTGGCGGCGGTTCTTCGAGCGTCTTGAGCAGCGCGTTGAAGGCCGCGTTCGAGAGCATGTGGACCTCGTCGATGTAGAAAATCTTGAACTGCCCGCGGGCGGGGGCGAAGCGGACGGACTCGCGGAGGTCGCGGACCTGCTCGACGCCGTTGTTCGAGGCACCGTCGATTTCCAAGACATCGAGCGAGCGGCCTTCGGCGATCTCGATGCAGACGTCTTCGTCGGGGTCGAAGTCCGCTTTCGGGCCGGCGGTGCAGTTGAGCGCCTTGGCGAGAATCCGCGCGGTGGAGGTCTTCCCGGTGCCGCGCGGGCCGACGAAAAGATAGGCGTGGGCCAGGCGCTTTTGGGCGATGGCATTGCGAAGGGTCCTCACGACGTGGTCCTGTCCGAGGACGTCGTCGAAGGTTTTGGGTCGGTATTTGCGGGCGAAGACCTGATAACTCACGGCGGTGAGTGTAGGGATGGCGGCGGGTTTGTCATGGCCGAGTTTTCAGGAATCGGAAAAATACTGGATTGGCGGGCGCGAAAAGTTTGTGGGACGGGGGTTGAAGGATGCCGGGTTGCTGCTATGCATCGTGAAGCATGATCGAGCGAAGATCCTCCAAACGCAGCAAATCCAAGGGTTTTCCCCGGCTGGGCACGATCTTTCTGCTGCTCATCGTCGCGGGAATCGGACTCTGTTTCACGAATTTCCAGGGAAAGGTGAAACGCGGCCTGCGTGAGATCTTCTCGCCGAAGCCGGTCGTGGTTTCCCCCGCTAAGGAGGACATTTACCGCCAGGCCGAGGCGCGGATCCGGGCGGAGTTGGAGGAGAAATACGAGCGCGACATCGCCGCGCTCAAGAAATCCCTCGAGGACGCGGAAAAACAAAACGCCGAAGAAGCCGCGCCCGCTCCGGAGCCTGATTTGGGGACGATCACCGACGTCCGGAAACTCCGCTCCGGCATTTCATTCAAGACGGCGGTGAAGATCGAAAAGGGCGGGATCGCGTCCAAGGAGCGCGTGGACGAAGCGAGCTACACCGCCACTTACGAGCTATCGCTGCGACTGCCGACGCCCGCGAAAACCATGGCCGAGCTGGAAACATCCAGCCCGGATCTCGGTAAAATGCTCCCCGGACTTTCGCCGCTCGTCGAGAAAGCCGAGGTCTCCAACTGGTTCGGCAAGCTTTACGAAAACAAGGCCGGCCGCGTCCGTCGCGATGCCAACTTGCTCAACGAACTCCTCACCAAGCACAACATCTACGACTGCGAGACCATCCTCCACCTCAAGTCCGCGAGCGGTCGCAAGGTGTTTTTCCTCCAGTCGGAAATGGACGTGGTCTCGGACGGCTCGGACGGCGACCGCCTGCCGGAAATGCCTGCGGAGATCGTAGATTCCCCGAACTACCAGCCATTCACCAGCTACGGTTGGCCCAAGAAAACCCAGGTGCCGAATCCGATGGTCGCCGGGTGGGAGCGGCGGATCGGCCTCGCCCAGAAGGAACTCGCCGCGCCCGCGACCACCGCCGCCCGCAAGACCTGGCTGCACGACCGCGTCAAGTTTCTCAAGCGCGGCATCGACGATCTCAAAGCCCGCAGCTTCCTTGTTGCCGATTACGATCCGTTCATCGTCATCCCCGTGGATATTCTAACTTCCAATGACGCGTTCGCTCCGAACGTGGGCGATTACGCGGTGGTGATCCATGGCGGGAAAATCTATCCATGCATCGTCGGCGATGGCGGCCCGACCTTCAAAGTCGGCGAAGGCTCGCTGCGCTTCGCCCGCGAGCTCAACCCGAAAGCCTCCTCCTACAGCCGCCCGGTTTCGGATTTGAAAGTCAGTTACCTCGTCTTTCCCGGCAGCCGCGAGGCCGAACGCGGACCGCCGGATTTCGAGAAATGGCGTCAGCGCTGTCATGAGTTGCTAGGGGAGATCGGCGGACTCGGCGAGGGTTATGCGCTCCATCAATGGCAGGACACCTTGCCGAAACCAACGCCCCCGGCTCCGGTTCCAGCGATCACTCCTCCGTCTCCAACATCCGACGCAGCCGCTCCCGCGACAGCGCCCGAATGACCTTCACCAGAAGCAGCAGGCAGATCAGCGTCACGCCTGTTTCCAACAGCGGTGCCGGTCCGCGCGGCCGCTCTCCGGCCATGAACTTCGCCAGATCCGGCAAGTTCCCCAATCCCCGAGCCGCGCCTAGCAGAGCCAGCACGCCCGCGCCGATGATGCCGTGCCACTGCATTTTGATCGAAAAAATCCCGCAGATCACGATGCCGCCGCCCAGCGTGAGCGCGCCTTGGAGGAAGCCGGGGGCCTGGGCTTTATCCAACACCGAGAGCGCCGCCACGCCCATCCCCAGAATCGCCAGGCCGCAAAGGAAAATGTAAAACCGCATGGCCGGACTTGAAGCGATCTTCCGGCCGCAAGCAAGCTTGCAGGGTTTACAAGCGCCGCGCCGTCGCCAGAATCCCCGCCGATGTCCCAGCTCTGGTCCAATGGTGAATGGTTTGATTCCGAGGATTTCCCCGTGTCGCCGCTCGACCGCGGGGCCATCCTCGGGCTCGGCTTGTTCGAGACGCTGCTCGCTTTGGACGGTGTGCCCGTCTTCGCGGACCGCCATCTCGCGCGACTGCTGGCGGGTTGCGAACGGCTGCGATGGAACGTCCCGCTGCCCGATTTCCATGAAACCGCGAAGGAATTGTTAGCCCGCAACAGTCTCACTTCCGGCCGCGCGCGCATCCGGCTCGCCGTCTCCGGTGGCAGCGGCGCCATCGATGACCTGGCTCCGGGAAAGGACCGGGTGGTCACGATGATCGCGCTGCCTGTGGACGCCGCCCCCGCCAGCCTGACGGTGAATCTTTGCCGGTGGCCTCGGAACGAAAACTCGCCGCTCGCCGGCTTGAAATGCGCCTCCTATGCGGAAAATCTTGTCGCCCTCGATCACGCCCGGCGACTGGGCTTCGATGAGACGCTTTTCCTCAACACCGCCGGCCAGCTCTGTGAAGCGGCCACCGCGAATCTGTTTCTCGTGAAGGACGGCGCGCTCCTCACGCCGCCGCTCGCATCCGGCTGCCTGCCGGGCATCACCCGTGGAGTCGTCATCGAACTCGCGGCGCGACACGGGATTTCCTGCGGGCAGCGCGATCTAACGATAGATGACCTGCACGCCGCCGACGAGTTGTTCGTCACCTCCTCGATTCGCGGGCTGACCGGCGTCTCCCGCTTTGAAACCAAAGACCTTCCGCCCGGCCCGGTCACCCGACTCCTGCGCGCGGCATGGGACGCCGCCACTCGATAGAAACGCCGTGGTCATCGCATTTCACAAGCCGTATGGAGTTCTCTGCCAGTTCACGCCGGATCTGCCGGGGCAGAGGACCTTGGCGGATTTCGGCTTCCCCGCGGGTGTCTATCCGGTCGGGCGGCTGGACATGGATTCCGAGGGGCTGCTCTTGCTCAGCGACGAGCCGGGATTCAACAACAGTCTGTTAGACCCGGAGACGGCGCATCCGCGGACCTATCTCGCGCAGGTCGAGGGCACTCCCACGCCTGATGCCGTGGCGAAGCTCAAACTCGGCGGGATCCTGATCCAAGGTTACCGCACCCGTCCCTGCCAGGCGCGCCTGCTTGAGGTGGAGCCGGTGGTCGCGCCGCGTGATCCGCCGGTGCGCTTCCGCCGGGCGATTCCCACGGCGTGGCTGGAGCTGCAATTGATCGAAGGGAAAAACCGGCAGGTCCGGCGGATGACTGCGGCGGTGGGTTTTCCAACCTTGCGCCTGATCCGGGTGGCGATAGGCCGGCTTGATTCTATCAGTCTGGCGCGAGGCGGGTGGGTCGAACTTGATCCCGACGAGATCAGGCGGATCTGGCAGAAGTAGCGGGAAGGAGTTCCTCCGGACTGCCCCGATCACTGGGGGGCGACCGGGGCGGCGACACACATACTATGCTGGGGGGAGCCCGCGTTCCGAGTCTCAGAACCATGGAGGCGGGCTAAGAAAGTGATAAGCGGAGAAAAGCACCAAAACCGGCCGTAAGAGCCTGTTTTTCCGGGATTTCTTGAAATCGGACCCGTTCATCAACGAGCGGCCTTGCCGACGAGTTCAACATGCATCTGATAGCCGGAGCAAAGCGTCTTTAACTCGCCGGCGGCGGAGCTGGATTTGGCGAGTCGTTCCAGCGCGGCTTTGTTGAGGAATTCCCGGCCGCGGTTGCGTGAGGCGAACAGGTCGATTTCGATGACGATCCGTGGTCCTCGGTCGGTTTGGACGACCGGGTAGAGAGGATGAATCGACTTGCCCTCCTGGTCGATTTGCATTCCCACCGCCGTCCAGGTCTTTCCCTGATAGGTGCCGGTGATGGCCGGCTTTTCCTTGCTGCGGCGAGAGCCGATGATTTCGTAGCCCAGATTCTGAAGGACGGCCGATCCGCTCAGCGGGTCACTCAAGCGGGCGACGAGACGAAGCGCGGCCTCGACATCGCCGCGGCGGGTGGCGTCAAGCCACGCCTCCACGATTTTTTGCGCGTCGTCCTTGGTCGGTGCCTGGATGGCGTGGATTTTCTCCAAAACCGGGCAGTCGACGAGGAGTGACTGCTGCCATTGATCCGGCCAGCGCGCGGTCTCCGAATCCACCCAGCCTTGAAATTTCCCGCAGGTGGTGCTGGCGGGTTCCGGGGTCCAAAGCCAGCCGCCGGGGGATTGCTCAAAATAAAGCGCTCGAGCGTCGAAGCGGTCGGGCTCGCGGGCCGAGAACCATTGGAAAATCGCCACCGCCGCCGATTCGTCCGCTCGGAATGCGAGCGGCATGGCGTGACGGACCGCCGCGGGGTCGTGGAGCGTCCACCAGATTTGTGCCGCCTGAATGCAGGCTTTGCGCGCGGCGTCGGGGTTTTCATCAAGCTTGGAAATCGCGAGCAAAGATTGGAAATTTCCATTGCGGAGCTCGGCGAGCAAGGTCTGCCGGGCAAGTTCCGCGGTGGCTTGCGGCTTCGGAGGGTGAGTGGCGGTCCAGTTCTTGGGAAACGCGTCGCGGAGATCCGAGTCGAGGTCGTCCTCCGCTTCATCGTCCGGATTCTCCTTCGTCTCCAAAAACCGGGCGGGCGGATCGATCTGCCAGAGGGCGTCGGGACCTTTTGCGAGCTGGAAATGAACCACCTCGATCCGCGGCCCGGCGCTGGCCGGGTCCAGACAGGCGATGGAAATGAGGGCGTGCCCGTCTTCCTCCTCATGATGGACCATCACCCGCGCGACTTCCGGCGCGACGAGCAGCCGCCATGGTCGCGGCGCTTGCGAGCCCGCGGTGACGGCGAGATCGGCGGCTTTCAGGCGGGCCGGCCAGTCCTCGGGCAATTTCGCCGCCAGGCCGCCCAAAAAACCAAGCACCGAGGGCAAGTCCCCGCGCTCACACGCCGCGAGAAACCGCTCGCCGACCTGCTTGGAATTGAGATTCCGCAGATCCGCCGCCGACAAGTTCGCCTCGATTTTCCGGCGCATGCCGCTGATCGACTGCTCGCGGAGCTTTTCCAAATCGACCACCTGTTCGCGGAGCATCCAGTTTTCGAGGAGTTCGAGACGGCCGCGGAGCGCGGCGGCGTATCCGGCACCGACGTTTTCAAAAGAGGCGGGCAGGGGAGCAGCCGACCACTCCGCGCCTCGCTTCACCAACGCCACGGGAAACACCTGCAAGCGGCTCGGATCGAGGCCGCCGATTTTCCGCACCAGCACGGCCGCGAAATTCTCATCCAGCTTCACCGCGCCGACTTGCAGCGGATCGCTGCCCAGATCGCGGGCCATGCGGTCGAGGCGGCGGGCGATCTGGCGCTTTTTATCATCGGCCGTTAGCGGGGAAAGCGCGGTGTCGCCGCCGGGGCTCAGATCGAGCTTCCGCTGCCGCACCTTTTCGAGGAAATCGATGGCGGTCTTGCCCGGATCGCTCGGTGCGGCGTGCGCGGTCATGGCGGCCGCGAGCAGGACGGGGAGGAATTTCACTGCGGAACCTTTAGCGCATCCGCAGGCGGACGAAAGCGAAGAATTCATTCTCCCGGCGGTTACTCGTCCACTGGCAGGAATTCCGGCAAGCTGCCTGTCACTCCAGCCAGACGCGGATTTGCTTCCCACGATTCACGATTTCCAAAAATCCTCGCGCCCATCCGCTGGAAATAATCGCCGCCGTTTCTACCGTCCGGGGAAATTTGCCGCAACGGGTCGCCCTTGGCCGTCTTCTGGATGACCCAGGAAATCGCGAGACGGCTGTCCACCATGCTCTTCTTGCTGCCCCAGATCCGGCTCTCCGGGAAACGCAAATCGCCGAGCCACGCGCCTTGCGCGTTCGGGCGGGCGAGCCACCAGCCGTCGGTCCATTGCGTGAGCGTTCGGGTTTGGCGCATTTCGGCCACGGCGGCGAGCGCGTCCCTGCCTTTCGGGTAGGTCGTCCAGCGCACCGGCGTGGAGTGCAGTTCGAAAATCGTCCGATAGCCCACCCGGAGTTCGTCACCGCAATCCACCACCGCGCGCCAGAGCAGGATATTATAAGGAGTGGGCGACTCCATCCGGCGCTCGTATTTTACCCCGCGCCGCGCCAGATCCGCCTCGAATCCGGCCGATGCCACGAATTTCATCCCCACGCCCAGCAGCGCATACCCCGCGCTCAGGCCGAGGCCGAGGCCGAGGAAGCACCATTTTCTCCGCTTCGAGGGCGGCGGAGTCTTCTTCCCGCGCGGCTTTTTCTGCTTTTCCTCCCGCAGAAACGCCATCCAAAGCACCGTCACCACCAGCGGTCCGGTGAACAGCAAATCGCCGGGCGGCAGGCAATCAAACGCCACCCGCTTTCCAACAAACGGCCACAACACCGCCGCGCCTTCCACCGTCAGGCACTCCGCCAGCACATGCGCGCCCCACACCGCAGCCACCAAGCCGCCCGCTTGCGGCTTCGTGATTTTGTCCTTCTGCCAGATTTTCGCCAGGCCGTGAGCCAGCCCGTAGGCCGCGGCCCCCATCAGCAAGAGCGAATGGCTAACACCCTGGTGCCACGCCAGTTTTCGCGCCGTGTCCAAAAACGGGAAAACCAACACGTCCAGCTCCGGCAAAATCCCAAGCAGCGCCCCCCAAGCCAGCGCCCGGTTTCCCAGACGCTTGCCCATCAGCCACTCTCCCATCGCCGCGCCCAGCGCCGCCTGCATGATCCAATTCACCCCGCGACAATGCTCGGAAATCCCCAATCGGAAATCCAAAATCTCAAATTCTTATCCCGCTCCACCGCCTGCAGCGGAAACCCCGGTGGTGGCTTTTTCGTCGAACTCCCGCTAAAACAATTGCAAAACCCCCGCGACCGGCTTCGCTCCTCCACGTCCCCACTGGGACTTCCTTACCGTCACATGATGAAAACGAAACACCTCCTCGCGGCCTCCTGCGCCGCTTTCCTCGGCTTTACTTCCGCCTTCGCCGGCGGCGAAGGGTGGACCCACGACTTCGCAGCCGCCAAGAAACAGGCCGCCGATGAGAAGAAAGACCTGCTCATCGAATTCACCGGCACCGACTGGTGCGGCTTTTGCATCAAGCTCAATGAAGAAGTCTTCAGCCACGCCCCCTTCAAGGCTGGCGTAAAAGACAAGTTCGTTCTGGTGGAACTCGACTACCCGAACAAGCCCGAGAACGTCG
>NZ_JBIKBQ010000021.1:0-37371 GCF_058122085.1 Luteolibacter sp.
AGGACGACCACATTGGCCCGGGCTGGTGATGTTTTGTTCATACACCCTACCGAGTGGCAGGGATTTCAACTCAACACCAGCCCGCTTTTCCGCTCCGGGTTAAGTCTTCCTGTGGGACGGCTGTGAATCCAATTCACTTGATGCAGTCATCGGAATGTAAAATGACCGATTAACGCGATCAGGTCAAGGCGGCCTTCCAGCGGGCGATTTCCGCAGTGACATTGGCGATGGAGGGAGCACCGGGGTTCGTCCGGGCGGCGAGGGCGGTTTCCAGCGAGAAAACATCCTTTGCATCCGGGCCGTAGGCGGGGTCGATGGCGGGAAGGTCGAGCTGGTCGAGCGGGGTCTTGGTGGCGATGGCCTGGGCGACGGCTTTGCCGACGAGTTCGTGGGCGTGGCGGAAAGGGACGCCTTTTTTCACCAGATAGTCGGCGAGGTCGGTGGCGAGCAGCATCGGATCAGAAGCGGCGGCCTTGCAGTTTTCCTCGCGGAGTTCCATGGCGGAAATCATCTCGGTGTTGACGGCGAGGATGAGGTTCAGCGTGTCCACGGAGTCGAACAGCGGCGGCTTGTCCTCCTGGAGGTCGCGGTTGTAGGTGAGCGGCAGACCTTTGACGGCGACGAGCAGGTTCATCAAATTGCCGACCAGTCGGCCGGTTTTGCCGCGGGTGAGTTCGCAGACGTCCGGATTTTTCTTCTGCGGCATCAGCGAGGAGCCGGTGGTGTGCGCGTCGGATAGAGAGGCGAAGGCGAACTCGGCGGTGCACCACAGGATGAGGTCCTCGCTGAGGCGCGAGAGGTGGACGCCGCAGAGCGAAATGACAAACAGCACTTCGGCGATGTAGTCGCGGTCGGCGATGGCGTCCATCGAGTTGTGGGTGACGCCGTCGAAGCCGAGCTCGGCGGCGATGGCGCGGCGGTCGAGGTTGATGGTGGAGCCGGCGAGCGCGCCGGAGCCGAGCGGCGAGATGTTGAGGCGCTTGCGGGTGTCGGTTAGGCGGGATTTGTCGCGTTCGAGCATTTCCACGTAGGCGAGGAAATGGTGGCCGGCGGTGACCGGTTGGCCGCGCTGGAGGTGGGTGTAGCCGGGGATGACGGTGGCGGCGTATTTTTCCGCGCGGTCGAGCAGGGCCTTTTGGAGTCCGGTGATGGCGGCGAGCAGGCCGTCGATCTCGGTGCGGGCGTAGAGACGGGTGTCGGTGGCGACCTGGTCGTTGCGGGAACGGGCGGTGTGGAGTTTCGCGCCCGCCGCGCCGATGCGGCGGGTGAGCTCGGACTCGATGTTCATGTGGATGTCCTCGAGCGAGGTCTTGAACTCGAATTTCCCGGCCTCGATGTCCGCGAGGATTTCCTTCAGGCCGGTTTCGATCTGGGAAAACTCTTCTTCGGTGAGCAGGCCGATGGTTTTCTGAGCACGCGCATGGGCGATGGACCCGGCGATGTCGTGCGGGAACAGCCGCCAGTCATACGAAATGGATTCGCCGAACTGCTGGACGAGTGACGAAGTATCTTGGGAGAAGCGGCCTTTCCACATGGCAGGTGTGATTGATGGGTGAAATTTCCCGCGCGGATTGCGCGGCGCGGTGGATTTGAACCCGAACGCGGCCGGATGAAACGCGAAATTTTCCCGAATTGGCGATCTCTCTTTGCAATCCGGCGGATTTGCCTGTTGGATTTGCCGTGGCTGAAGCGCCACACAACCTCACCTAACTCAAAATCATGACCAAAATCATCCCATTAATCAGCTCCGGCACCGCCGGCCCGCTCGGCGTCCTGCACCTGCCACGCCTCTGGCAGAAAGCCTCGCTCGGCGCGGCGGGCAAACTCCATCCGGACTATCCGTCCTGCGGCCAAGGCTACGACCAGATGGTCCTCGACGCGCTCGACATCGACAAAGCCGCGTTCGAGAGCTTCATCGCCGACAGCAAACCGACCTACCCGCAACTCGAAGCCTGGGTGCTCGCCCGCTCCGGCGGCGCGCTCGACGCCGCCGCCGTCGCGAAATTGAACGCCGCCGTCACCGGCTACATCCACACCGACGATGTCCGCGCCACCATTCTCGGGGCTAACGACATTGCCGATGCCGGGAAAATCCTCGATGCCGTCAACCTCAACAACCTCGACGACTGGCACAGTTTCCACCAGCAAGTGATCGTCGGCTGATTTCGTTTTTGAAACCACCCCACCCCGCCCGGACCCGTTCCGCGCGGGGATTTTCGCGGATCCAACCGGGAGCTCCCGAGCGTTTCCGCGGAAAATCATTTCTTGCCAACCCCGGTTTTGACGGGTAAAGACCCTACGTTCATTTTGCAATTTCGCAGGTGGATGCGCTTCGTCCGGTCTTTTACGCCATGGTCTCGGGAAGCGTTGAATGTGATGGCGTGATAAGAATAGACAAAAATGGACATCTACGTGGGCAACCTGCCCTACACCGCTACTGAAGAAGACGTTTCAGGACTCTTCGCCGCTTACGGACCTGTTGAACGGGTCAAAATCATCACCGACCGCGAAACCGGCAGATCCAAAGGATTTGCTTTCGTGACTCTCGGCGACCAGAGCCAACTGAACGCTTCCATCGAGGCACTCAACGGCTACGACTATCAGGGCCGCGAGCTTCGCGTCAACGCCTCTGAGCCTAAGGAATTCAAGCCCGGCGGCGGTCGTCCTAGCGGCGGCGGCGGCGGCGGCGGCTACGGCGGCGAACGCCGCGGCGGCGGCGGCGGCGGCGGTGGCTACGGCGGCGGCGGCGGCGGTGATCGTCGCGGCGGCGGCGGTGGCGGCTATGGCGGCGGCGGCGGAGATCGTCGTGGCGGTGGCGGCGGTGGCGGCTACAAAGGCGGCGGCGGTGGCGGCGGCTACAAAGGTGGCGGCGGCGGCGGTTGGGATTAATCCCAACCAGCTCACCACATAACCTTTCTCAAAAGCGCCCGATCCTCTTCACAGGGGATCGGGCGTTTCTTTGGCTGGATTGCGAGCCCATCCATCCTTCGATCTTGAAATCGTGCTCAGTGGGAAAACTACAATTTCGCGATGGCCGCGGCGGCGATGTGGGCGGTCGTCCAGGCGGCCTGGAAATTGAAACCGCCGGTGATGCCGTCGATGTCGACGCACTCGCCGGCGAAATAAAGTCCGGGCGTGACGCGGCTTTCCATCGTCCGGAAGTCGATGCTGGGCCGCCTGATGCCGCCGGCGGTGACGAACTCGTCCTTGTTGGTGGTCTTGCCCTGCGCCTCGAAGCGGGCGGACTTCAACGCATCCAGCAAGCTGCGGACCGCTGTTTTGGACAATTGCCCCCAAGTTGCTTGGTCCTCGATTTCACAGCAGGCGACGATGCGTTCCCACAGGCGTCGGGGAATGGGCGAGATCGGCGTGTTTCGAACGAGTTTGGCGCCTTGGGTCTGGCGAATCTCGGCGAAGCGCGATTTGAGCGCTTCGAGATCCAACTCGGGCAGCCAGTCGATGACGAACGGGAAATGATGGTTCGTCGCCGCCAAGTCCCTCGCCTCCCAAGCGGATAACCGGAGCACGGCCGGACCGCTGAAGCCGCGGTGGGTGATCAGCAGCGGCCCCTGTTGGGCGGCGTTGGAACCTTCCCGCCGGATCGCGACTTTAGGATGGGAAACTCCCGCCAAGCCGCTGATGCGCCGGTCGGTGACGTTGAATGCGAACAACGAGGGAACCAGCGGCTCGATGCTCTGTTCGAGCTTTTTCAAATGACTCAACAGCGGGCTGTCTTTCAGAGAGCCGGTGGCGACGCAGACTGCGCGGGCCTCGACGGGTTCCGCCAGGTTTTCAAAACGGAGGGAGAAGCCGCCGCTTTCGAGCCGCTCGATACCGACTAACGGACACTTCGGAAACAGCGGGACGCCGCACTCGCGGGCGCGATTGAGAAAGCACTGGATCACGGTGTCCGAGCTGTCAGTTTCCGGGAACATTCGCCCGTCCGGCTCGGTTTTCAAGACGACGCCGAAGCGCGCGAACCACTCGACGGTGTCCGTCGGCTGCCAGCGGTGAAACGCGGCGTGCAGCTCGCGCGAGCCGCGCGGATAGTTTTTCGCCAGCTCGCGGGGATCGAAACACGCGTGCGTGACATTGCAACGACCGCCGCCGGAGATTCGGACTTTCTGCAGGAAGTGCGGGCTTTTTTCGAAGATCGCGACGCTTTTCCCGGGAGCTATTTCCGCGTATTGCAGCGCGGTGAAAAAGCCCGACGCGCCGCCGCCGATCACGGCAAGGTCGAGTTTGGAAGGAAAGGACATGGCGGCTCGGTCGGTGCCGTTCTGCGTAACCCCATCGGGTGCGGGCAGAAAGCACATTATCCGTTTTCAACCGCAGCGATCCGGCGCGAATTCAGGATTTGGGATTCAGCACGATGTCCTTGAACTGGATTTGCATCGGCGGGCCGGCGTGGAGCTGAAACGCGAGGATGCCTTTCTTGGCGGCTTCGGCGGTTTCATCGGTGACGTCCACGGTGAGCTTGCCGTTGATGAACTGCTGGATTTGGTTGCCGCTGACGATGACCTTGTATTCGTTCCAGTCGTCCTTGTGGATGGCGGCTTGGATCTCATCGCTCTTGCCGGCTTCCCCGGTGACTGCGATGACGGGCTTGTTCGGTTCAGTCCCCTGGGTGATCTTCACTTTTTGCCCGCGTTGGGCGAGAATGCCACGACCTTTTTCCTCGTAGAGAATGCCGCTGTATTTCGGGCCGTATTCGAGGTCCGCCTGATAGCCGGCAACGACCCAGTTTGCCGGATCGACGACCTTGCTGCGGAACTGGAGGCCGCTGTTGACGGTGCCCTTGGCATCGCCGGGCTTCATTTTGTATTTGAAGGTGATCTCGAAATCAGCGACCTCGCCATCTTTCCAGATGAGGAAGGTGTTGCCTTTGGTGGGCTTTTCCACGGTGGTCCGGCCGGTGATCACGCCGTCCTGAACGGACCAGAGATCGGGATTACCTTCCCAGCCGGTGAGGTCCTTGCCGTTGAAGAGGGACTTCGGATCGGCGTGGGCGAGGGTGGAGAGGAGGCTGAGGAGCAGGATAGTTTTCATGGTGTGGTGCTTACGTGACGGGATGCTGAACTATTTCGGCCAAGCGCGAATTATGCACACTTCACCCGCTTCTTCCAAAGCTGTTTCAGCCGCGCCGTCTCGTCCGCGTTGATCTGGGGAGCACACACGCCCTCGCGTGTTTCGGGTCGCGCCCTCGCAGCATGGGTGGCCCGCATCACGTTAGAGTTCGTCTCACATAGCACACGCATGTTTTCAGCGAGGGCGCTGAAAACCACATGCGGGGGCGCGTGTACTCCCCCGCGAAATTGCCCCGACAGCCGCAACGGTGATACCCCGCCCGCAGTGCAGCGAAGAATTTGGAACGGACGGCATCCACCTTCGAGCCCCGCACCCCCTAAAAAAGAAAAGCCCCGGTCCGCTTGCGCGGGCCGGGGCTTTGGTCGATGGAATGGAATCGGGATTACGCGGTCGCGGCGTCCTCGTCGTCCTCGAAGGTTTCCTTCGGCGCGACGATCGGTTCCGGCTCCTCGACGGTGAATTCGAACTCCGCCTCGCGGTGGTGATAGAATCCGGTGCCGGCGGGGATCAGGTGACCCATGATGACGTTTTCCTTGAAGCCGCTGAGGTAATCGACGCGTCCGAGGGTCGCGGCTTCGGTGAGGACACGGGTGGTGTCCTGGAAGGAAGCGGCGGAGATGAACGAGTCGGTTTCCAGCGAGGCCTTGGTGATGCCGAGCAGGACAGGCTCGCCTTCGGCGGGCTTGCCGCCGTTGGCGACGATCTCGGCGTTGATGCGCTTGAAGTTCGAGCGGTCGACTTGGTCACCCCAAAGGTATTGGTCGGCGTCGCCCGGGTCGGTGATTTTCACCTTGCGGAGCATTTGACGAACGATGACCTCGATGTGCTTGTCGTTGATTTCCACGCCTTGGACCCGATAGACGGATTGGACTTCGTTGACCAAGTGCTCTTGAAGCTCTTGGGCTCCGCAAGCTTCGAGCAAATCTTCCGGCGACACGGGGCCTTCGGTGATTTGGTCGCCGCGCTTCACTTGGTCGCCTTCGGTGACGACCACGTGCTTGCCCATCGGGACGAGGTGGTCGACTTGCTCGCCGGTTTCGGCGTGAGTGACGATGACCTTCTTCTTGCCGCGGACGTTGCCGCCGAAGGAAACGGAGCCTTCGATCTTGGCGATGACGCAGGAATCCTTGGGCTTGCGGGCTTCGAAAAGCTCGGCCACCCGTGGCAGACCACCGGTGATGTCCTTGGTTCGTGCGACTTTCCGCGGGGTCTTGGCGATCTGCGTTCCAGCGGTGATGACCTGGCCTTCCTTGACGGAAAGGTGGGCGCCGACCGGGATGGAATAGCTCGCTTTGATTTCCTTGGTCTTCTCGTCGATGATGACGACCTGCGGGTGGAGGTCTTCCTTGTGCTCGGTGACGACCATGCCTTTTTTGCCGGTTTCCTTGTCCGTTTCGTTAGTCACGGTGATGCCGGAGATCATGTCGCGGAGTTCGACCTTGCCGTTTTTCTCGGTGAGGATCGGCACGTTGTAAGGATCCCAAGTGACGACGGTGTCGCCCTTCTTGACGTCCTCGCCATCCTTCACGGAAATGACGGAGCCGATGACGATCTGATGGCTTTCGAGTTCGAGGCCTTCCTTGTCGCGGATAGAGATGGTGCTGTTCTTGTTGAGGACGACCCAGTGGCCATCGACGTCTTGCACCGTGCGCATTTCCTTGTAAACGAGGCGACCGCTGTTCTTGGCCTTGATGATCGGCTGTTTGAACGTGGCGGCGGCGACACCACCGACGTGGAACGTCCGCATGGTGAGCTGAGTGCCGGGCTCGCCGATCGATTGCGCGGCGATGATGCCGACGGCTTCACCGATTTTAACAGGGAGGCCGGTGGCGAGGTTGAGGCCGTAACAGTTCGCACAGCAGCCGCGCTCGGCTTCGCAGGTAAGGACCGAACGGATCTTCAACTTGAGCACGCCGATGTTCTCGATGGAACGGGCTTGGACTTCGTTGATCACGTCATCGACTTCCACCAAGATGCCGCCAGTGACGGGATCCTTGATTTGCTCGCAGGAAACACGACCGTAGATCCGGGTGGAGAGCGAGGCGGATTCCTCGTCGCCATCATAAATGGCGGCGACGGTGATGCCGTTCGCGGTTCCGCAATCCTGTTTGAAGACGATGACGTCCTGGGCCACGTCGACCAATTTACGGGTCATGTAGCCGGAGTCAGCGGTCTTCAGAGCGGTGTCGGAGAGTCCCTTACGAGCTCCGTGGGTGGAGATGAAATACTCCAGCACCGAGAGGCCTTCGCGGAAGTTCGAGATGATCGGACGTTCGATGATTTCGCCGGAGGGCTTGGCCATCAGTCCGCGCATGCCGCCGAGCTGTTTGATCTGGGACTTGTTACCCCGCGCGCCGGAATCGACCATCATGAAGAGTGGCGATGCCTTCTTCTTGCCTTCGTTGAACTCGATCTTGCGATAGAGCGCGTTGGCGATGGTGTCGGTGGCCTGGGTCCAGACGTCGACGACCTTCTGGTAGCGCTCGCCGTCGGTGATGACGCCGTTGCGATACTGCTTGGTGACTTTTTCGACTTCTTCGTAAGCCTTGGCGATGACTGCAGGTTTCTCCTCGGGGATGACCATGTCAACGATACCGATCGAAGTTCCCGAACGGGTCGCTTCGCGGAAACCGAGGGTTTTGAGTTCGTCGAGGACTTCAACGGTCTTCGGCTTGCCGGAAACCTGATAGCAACGCCAGATGATGTCGCCGATCTGCTTTTTGCCGACGTTGTGGTTGATGAAGCCCACGCCCGCAGGCCAGATTTCATTGAAACGAACGCGGCCCGGAGTGGTCTCGATGATCTTACCCTGGCGCAGCGCCTGTTGGAGCGGAGTGAGCTCCTTGCGGTCCTTGTCGGTGAGATCCTCGCCCTTGTAACCGAAGACCGAGTTCTTGCCGTGGTCGGGGTTACGAATGCGGATCCACTGGTGATAATCGATCTTGTCGGAGGCGAGGGCGAACTCGACTTCGGAGGCGTTTTCAAAGAGGGGCATGTGCTCCTCTTTTTCACGGTCCTTCTCGGTGCGGGTGCCGGCCCATGTCAGGTAATACGTGCCGAGAATGATGTCCTGGGTAGGAACCGTCACGGGACGACCGGATGCAGGCGAGAAGATGTTGTTAGGCGCGAGCATCAGCTGGCGGCACTCCATCTGGGCCTCGATCGAAAGCGGGACGTGGACGGCCATTTGGTCACCGTCGAAGTCCGCGTTGTAGGCGGTACAAACGAGCGGGTGAACGCGGATGGCCTCGCCTTCGATGAGCTTCGGTTCGAAGGCCTGGATGGAAAGACGGTGAAGGGTCGGCGCGCGGTTGAGAAGGATCGGGTGACCCTTGGTGACTTCCGCGAGGATGTCCCAGACTTCGGTGGTCTTGCGGTCGATCATCTTCTTGGCCGAGCGCACGGTGTGGCAGTAGCCAAGCTCCTTGAGGCGGCGGATGATGAACGGTTCGAACAAGGTGAGCGCCATCTTCTTGGGAAGACCGCACTGGCCGAGCTTGAGATCGGGACCGACGACGATGACGGAACGGCCGGAGTAATCGACACGTTTTCCGAGAAGGTTCTGACGGAAACGACCGCCCTTGCCCTTGAGCATGTCGGAGAGCGACTTGAGCGGACGGTTACCGGCACCGGTGACGGCGCGACCGTGGCGACCGTTGTCGAACAGCGCGTCAACAGCCTCTTGCAACATCCGCTTTTCGTTGCGGATGATGACTTCCGGCGTTTTGAGGAGCAGGAGGTTCTTGAGGCGGTTGTTGCGGTTGATGACGCGGCGATAGAGGTCGTTGAGGTCGGAGGTGGCGAAACGTCCGCCTTCGAGTGGCACCAGCGGACGAAGGTCCGGCGGGATCACCGGAAGCACGGTCTGGATCATCCACTCGGGACGCGATTTCGACTGAAGAAAACCTTGAGTGATCTTGAGACGCTTCGAGAGCTTCTTCTTGTTCTGCTTGGAACGGGTGGTTCCGAGCTCCTCTTCAAGAGCAACGATCAAGGAAGGAAGGTCGCACTGGCGGAGCAATTCCATGACAGCGGCGGCACCCATGCTGGCTTGGAACGATCCGTCGCCATAGGTGTCTTCCGCCTCGCGGAGTTCGTTTTCCGTGAGGAGTTGGCCGACTTCGAGGGCGGTGTTGCCCTGTTCGGTGACGACGTAGTCTTCATAGTAAATCACGCGCTCCAACTGGCGGGCACTCATGTCGAGCATGAGGCCGATGCGGGAAGGCATGCACTTGTAGAACCAGATGTGGGAAACCGGCACGGCCAGTTCGATGTGGCCCATGCGCTCGCGACGGACGCGGCTCAAGGTCACTTCGACGCCGCAACGGTCGCAGATCACGCCCTTGTGCTTGATCCGCTTGTATTTGCCGCAGGCGCACTCCCAGTCGCGGGTGGGTCCGAAGATCCGCTCGCAGAAGAGACCGCCTTTTTCGGGCTTGAAGGTCCGGTAGTTGATGGTTTCCGGGTTCTTCACCTCGCCCTTGGACCAGGAACGGATGATTTCCGGGGAAGCCACGGTGATGGAGACTTGGTCAAATTGCTCCGGGCGCTCGTCCACGCCGAATAGTTCGCGAAGGTTGGTATCGACACTCATGTTAGTATTAGGTCAGGTTTGGGGTTCGCGGTTTAAATTAGAGGGTGAGGTCATCGAGGGAGTAGTCGTCCAAGCCACCGGTCATGCCGGAGCCATGGGTCGAGCCCTTGCGACCCGGACGGACGTCGAGTCCGAGGGATTGCATTTCCTTGATGAGAACGTTGAACGACTCGGGCGTTCCGGCTTCGAGGTTGTTGTCGCCTTTGACAATCGCCTCGTAAATCCGGGTGCGGCCCTGCACGTCGTCCGACTTGACGGTGAGTAGTTCCTGAAGGGTGTAAGCGGCGCCGTAGGCTTCGAGCGCCCACACTTCCATTTCTCCGAAACGCTGGCCACCGTATTGCGCCTTACCACCGAGCGGCTGCTGGGTGACGAGCGAGTAGGGACCGACGGCACGGGCGTGGATCTTGTCGGCAACCAAGTGGCCGAGTTTGAGGATGTAGATCATCCCGACCACGACCGGATTGTGGAAGGCCTCGCCGGTGCGACCGTCATAGAGGGTCGATTTACCACCGGTCGTGCCGTCCTTGCCGTCGCCGATCCAAGTGTAACCGCGGCCTTCGGGTTCGCCGGGCTTGCGGGCGCGGAGTTCGCCGTTGTCGCCAACGAATTTCACACCATCGACCTTCTTGGCCTTGGACATGAAATCCCAGATGACGTCTTCCTTGATGCCGTCGAAAATCGGGGTGGCGACCTTGAAACCGAGTGCCTTGGCAGCAACGCCGAGGTGGGTTTCGAGAACCTGTCCGACGTTCATCCGCGATGGCACGCCGAGCGGGTTGAGGCAGATATCGACCGGAGTTCCGTCCGATAGATAAGGCATGTCCTCTTCGCGGACGATGGTGGCGACAACGCCCTTGTTACCGTGGCGACCGGCCATTTTGTCACCCACGGAGAGTTTCCGTTTGGCGGCGATGAAGACTTTGACTTCCTTGATGACGCCGGGATCGACTTCATCGCCGGACTCCAGCGAGTCGAGTTTGCGCTCGCGCTCGGTGTCGAGTTCCTGGAAGCGGCCTTCAAACGAAGTGATGATTTCCAAGATCTTGTTTCGGATCGGGGAAGGGTCGATTTCGATGTGATCGTGCACCGAAGCGAGCTTGCGGAGAAGCGTCTTGGTGATCTTGCGGTTGGCCGGGATGATGATCTCGCCGGTTTGTGCGTTGACCACGTCGAGCGGGATTTTTTCGCCCAACAGAATGTCGGAGAGACGCTCGGTGAGGTCGTCCGTCAGCTTGTCGGCCTTCTTCTTGTGCTCGTCGTTGATCTTCTTGAGCGTCTTCTTGAGTTCGACGGGGTCGACCTTGTCGAGGCGCTTCTTGGCGTAGCCGCTTTGGGAAACGCGGACGTCCTGGACGATGCCGACGCAGCCGGATGGCACGCGCAGCGAAGTGTCCTTCACGTCTGCGGCTTTCTCACCGAAGATGGCGCGGAGGAGGCGTTCTTCCGGAGCAAGTTCGGTTTCGGACTTCGGAGTGATCTTGCCGACGAGGATGTCGCCGGGTTTCACTTCCGCGCCGATGCGGATGATGCCGTCGTGGTCGAGGTTGCGCAGGGCGTCCTCACCGACGTTCGGAATATCGCGGGTGATTTCTTCCGGGCCGAGCTTGGTGTCACGGGCGGCGACGTCGAACTCCGAGATGTGGATAGAGGTGTAGACATCGTCTTTGACCACGCGCTCGGAGATGACGATGGCATCTTCGAAGTTGTAGCCGTTCCAAGGCATGAAGGCGACGAGGACGTTGCGACCGATGGCGAGTTCGCCGTCTTCGGTGTTAGGTCCGTCTGCGAGAACTTGGCCCTTCTTGATTTTCTGGCCCAGCTTGACGATCGGCTTCTGGTTGATGCAGGTGCCGGCGTTCGAGCGCATGAACTTCCGCAGCGGATAGGCCATGATGCCTTTCTCCACGTTGGTCCGCACGGACTCGGCGTCGCTGAGGAATTTCTCCTCGGAAACAGGCAGCTTGCCGTCCGGAGTGGTGACGATGATTTCCGCGGTCGCGGCGGCAACGATGCCGTCGGCTTCGGAAACCACCACCGCGCGGGAATCGCGGGCGGCCTTGCCTTCGAGACCGGTGCCGACGAGCGGTGATTCGGAGACGAGCAGAGGCACGCCTTGGCGTTGCATGTTCGAGCCCATCAGCGCGCGGTTGGCATCATCGTGTTCGAGGAACGGGATGAGACCGGCGGCCACGGAGACGAGCTGCTTCGGCGAGACGTCCATGTAGTTCACTTCCGATGGAAGCGCTTCGATGAACTCGCCGCCTTTTTCACGGGCGGTGATGCGCTCGGTTTGGAACGCGCCTTTCTTGTCGATCGGGTTGTTCGCCTGGGCGATGAGGAAATTCTCCTCTTGGTCGGCGGTGAGATACTCGATCTCGTTAGTGACCTTGGAATCCACCACGCGGCGGTAGGGAGTTTCGATGAAACCGAACTCGTTGATGCGAGCATAAGTACACATCGAGTTGATGAGACCGATGTTCGGACCTTCGGGAGTTTCGATCGGGCAGATCCGGCCGTAGTGGGACGGATGCACGTCGCGGACTTCGAAGCCGGCGCGGTCGCGATTGAGACCACCAGGTCCAAGCGCGGAAAGCCGACGCTTGTGCGTCAGCTCGGCGAGCGGGTTGGTTTGGTCCATGAACTGCGAGAGCTGCGAACGGCCGAAGAAATCACGCACGACGGCGGAAAGCGCCTTCGGGTTGATGAGTTTCTGCGGCGTCATGCCTTCGATGTTCACATCGAACAATGTCATGCGCTCCTTGACCAAACGCTCGGTACGGGCAAGGCCCACGCGACACTGGTTGGCAAGGAGTTCACCGACAGCACGGACGCGGCGCGAGCCAAGGTGGTCGATGTCGTCAATGACACCGTCGCCTTTTTTCAGCTTGAGGATGTAACGGACGGCAGCGAGGAAATCCTCGGGAACCATGATCCGTTGGTCGGAATCCACCTGGATGCCGAGTTTCTGGTTGATCTTGTAACGACCGACGCGGGTGAGGTCATACTTCTTCGCATCGAAGAAAAGACGCTTGAGCAACGCGCGGGCATTGGCCGCGGTCGGTGGATCTCCGGGGCGGAGTTTCCGATAGATATCCTTGAGCGCGGATTCCTCGTCCTTCGCCGGGTCCTTGCGGAGCGACTTGAGCAGGATTTCGTCCTCGCGGCCGTCGATGACTTCGACGTTCTTGTGGCCGAGAGCAAGAAGCTGGCGGACGATGCCGATCGTGAGCGGCTCGTAAGCCTTCGCGACGGTCAATTCACCATCGAGAATGTCCTCGAAAGGAACCTTGTGACCGAGCTCGCCTTCGTCCATCGACTCGCTCAGCGGAAGCGCTTCGGGCGAGTAGAAGTGGCTGACGATGTCGCGGTCCGTCGGGTAGCCGAGCACGCGCAGGAACGTGGTGGCGAGGAACTTACGGCGGCGGCGGCGGCGGTCGAGATAGACATAGAGCAGGTCGTTGGTGTCGAACTGCACTTCCAACCATGATCCGCGGTCAGGAATGATGCGGAAGGAATGAAGAAGCTTGCCGTTAAGGTGCTGCGAGGTCTCGAAGCAGATCCCTGGCGAGCGGTGGAGCTGGGAAACGATGACCCGCTCCGCGCCGTTGATGATGAAAGTGCCGCGGCGGGTCATCATCGGAAGCTCGCCCATGTAGACGCGCTCCTTCTTGGTGCCGGTCTCGTCTTTCAGCTTGAACGTCACATAGAGTGCCGCGCTGAAACTCTCGCTGTTGCGCAGCGAGTCGAGCGAAGTGATTTTCGGATCTTCGATGTCGTAGGTCACGAAATCGAGCTCGATCGCTTCGTCGTAGCTTTTGATCGGGAAAACCTCGCGGAAAACCGCTTGGAGACCCGCATCCGCTCGCTCGCTGGGGAGCACTTCCTTCTGAAGGAATTCATCGTAGGACCGACTCTGAACCTCAATGAGGTTAGGCGGCTCGATGACTTCTTCGAATTTCCCGAAATAGAGACGTTCAGCCATGGCGTTTAGTGGTATTCTTCTTACAAATTGAGCCCGAGCCGCGAACGGTCTCAGGCAGGGTGGATCAAGCGTTGGAAAGTTTTGTCGGAATCGGCGGGAAAACCTGGTTGATGATGTTTAGAGTTTCCCGCCGGTTTCGACAGAAAATCCCGGAGCAGATTTCTCTGCCCCGGGAGTAGTCTGAAAGATATTACTTGAGTTCGATTTTGGCACCAGCCTCTTCGAGCTTCTTCTTGGCGGTCTCGGCGGCGTCTTTGGCGACACCTTCGAGGATTTTTGCAGGAGCGCTCTCGACGAGCTTCTTCGCGTCTGCAAGACCAAGGCCGGGAGCGACTTCGCGGACTGCCTTGATGACGGCAATCTTGTTAGCGCCGCAATCCGTGAGGACGACGTCGAATTCGGTCTTCTCTTCGGCAGCTTCGACGACGGCAGCAGGACCGGCAACGCCGACTGGTGCAGCGGCGGAAACGCCCCAATGTTCTTCAAGTTGTTTGACGAGTGCGACAGCTTCCAAAACGGTGAGCTTGCCGAGTTCTTCTACGAGTGTTTCAATATTAGCCATTTTTTTATTCTCCTTGTTCGGTATCGTCGCCCCCGGAGCCTCCGGGGATTTCAGGGCAACAGCCGTTGCTCCGACGAGGAACCATTATGGGTTCAGGTGACGAACGGGAGCCGCCGTCACCATCACTTCAGATTGTTTGTTATTCGGCGGCGGGGGTTTCGGCTTCAGCAGCGGGAGCTTCGGCGGCCACAACGGCGACTTCTGCTTCAGCGGCTGGAGCTTCGGATTCCGCAGCAGGAGCCTCTTCGGCCTTGTCCGCGGAGTCGTCGCCGTCCGGGTTGAATTTTGCTTTGACGACGCGGGCGATGCGGGTAGCAGGCTCGAGGATCGTTGCCAAAAGTTGTGAAAGGACAGCTTCGCGCGACGGGATGTCGGCGATGGACTTGAGCGCTTCGGCATCGAGGATCGCGTTGCCGAGGATACCCACCTTCATCTCGGGCTTCTTGAATTCCTTTTCGAAATTCTTGATGACCTTGGCGGCGGAAAACACTTCGGCGTCGCCCATGACATAGGCCATTTGACCGGTGAGGTTGGCGCCGATGTCAGGCATGCCCGCTTCGGCGAGAGCCTTGCGCATGTAGGTGTTTTTGGCGACGGTGCAGTTGGCACCACCTGCGCCGAGACGATTGCGGAGTTCCGTGAATTGCTGCACGGTGAGGCCGGTGTAATCGATGACGATCAGGTAAGGAGACGCGTTGACGCGATCCAACAGGCCGTTGATGATGATTTTCTTATCTGGATTCATATGCGTTGGCGGTCTGTGGATTAAGCGGACGCTTTGCTGTAGGTGGCGGCTTCCAGAGGAATGCCAGGGAGCATCGAAGCGGCGAGTGTCACTGCTTGGATGTAGTTGCCCTTGGCGGAGGCGGGCTTGGCGCGGACAACGCTGTCCACGAAGGCGCGGGCGTTTTCCTCAAGCTGCGAAAGCTCGAAAGAAGACTTGCCGATGGAACCCGAAACGTTGCCGTTCTTGTCGAGTTTGAAATCCACGCGGCCAGCTTTCACTTCGCGAACCGCCTTGGCGGTGTCGTCGGTGACGGTGCCGGTCTTCGGGTTCGGCATCAGGCCGCGAGGTCCGAGGACCCGGGCGATTTTCCGAACTTCGGCCATGGCGTCGGGAGTGGCGATCGCGGAATCGAAATCCGTGAAACCTTCCTGGACGCGCTTGATGAGGTCTTCGTAACCGACGTGCTCGGCTCCAGCGGCGATGGCTGCTTCAGCGGCAGCGCCTTGGGCGAAGACGACGACGCGGACGTTTCTGCCAGTGCCGTGTGGCAGGGAAACAGAACCACGGACCATTTGATCGCTCTTCCGTGGATCCACACCAAGGTGGAACGAAAGGGTGACGGTGGGAGTGAACTTCGGCGCCGGGAATTCCTTCACGGTGCTGATTGCATCGGTGAGCGAGTAGCTCTTGCCTGCTTGGACAAGTGCGACTGCCTTTTTGTAGCGTTTGCTGCGGTGTTTAGCCATTTTGTTAGTTGGTTGCAGTTCGGGCGGAAATCGCGGAATGCGCTTCCCTCCTGCGGGTGCCGGTCACTCCATCAGGAATTTCCGGCTGAGAATTTCAGTAACCTTCGATTTCGAGGCCCATTTGGCGGGCGGTGCCGGCAAGAATGCGGCAGGCGGCTTCAGGGTCCTTGGTGTTGAGGTCGGGCATCTTGATTTTGACGACCTCCATGAGCTGGGCCTTGGTGATCTTGCCGACCTTGATCTTGTTCGCCTCTTTCGAGCCGGAAGCAAGTCCTGCGATCTTCTTGAGAAGGTTGCCGGCAGGTGGCTTCTTGGTGATGAAGGAGAATGACTTGTCCTTGTAAACCGAAATCACGACAGGAAGCACGTCGCCGACTTGGGCTTGGGTGTTCGCGTTGAATTCCTTACAGAACGCCATGATGTTGACACCGGCCTGACCGAGGGCGGGGCCCACTGGAGGTGATGGATTGGCGGCTCCGGCTTTGATTTGGAGCTTGATGATTTTGACGACTTCCTTGGCCATAAAATAATGCGGTTAAACTTGCGGGAGAGGGGTGGTTGTATATTCAGCGATGCAGGTCCAGACAATTATGCTCTTTCGACCTGCCAATATTCGAGTTCGACCGGAGTGCTGCGTCCGAAGATGGTCACCGACACGCGGAGCTTGCCGCGTTCCGGGTCGATTTCCTCGACAACGCCGTTCTGGCTTTGGAACGGCCCGTCGGCCACCTTGACGGTGTCGCCGACTTCGAAACTGATCGCAGGCCGGACGCTTTCCTCGCGCTCCTTGATCTGCGAAAGCATCGCTTCCACTTCGCGGGGACGCATCGGTGCGGGACGGTCCTTGGTGCCGGCGAAGCCGATCACGCCGTCCATTTCCTTGATGAAAAACCAGGTCTTCTCGACGAGCTGGTTGTCCTCGGTGGCGAGGTTCATGTTGACGATGATGTAGCCGGGGAAGAATTTCTTCTTGGTCTCGGTCTTCTTGCCGCGGCGGATTTCGGAGACCATTTCGGTCGGCACGAGCACCTCGCGGATGTATTCAGTCATCCCTTCGGCCTCGGCGGTGCGGGCGATGCGGTCACGGACTTTGCCTTCCTGGCCGGAGAGGACCTGGACAACGTACCATTGGTCGCGGAATGAATTGGATTCTGACATGACGGGTCGGTCGGAGATGGAATGAGAAGGACGGCAAGGGCTTTAGCGGCCGAAGCTGGAGAAGAGATATTCGACAAAATCATGGGAGGAGCCGACGATCAAAACGTCGAAGAAATCCCAGAACTGAACGAATCCCGCGAGCAGGATCATGGCGATGAGGACGACGATGGTCGAGTCAACGAGTTCCTTGTATTTCTTAAGGCCCTTGATTTTCGGGTCGGATTCCCAAGGCCAGCTCGCTTTGTGGAGCTCGCCTTTTACTTCGCCCAGGAAATTGGAGATTTTCGAAAACATGATGTGTCGCTTGACTGGAAACTGAACTGGAAAGTGGCACGGCAGGGGGGACTCGAACCCACAACATTCGGTTTTGGAGACCGACGCTCTACCAATTGAACTACTGCCGTTTTGAGGCGACCAAAGGGCACCCCGCTTTCGAAGCGGGATGCCCTGGGGCCGAGCATTCCCGCGGACCAGCCGCGGAAAGCCTCGCTGCTAAGACTTACTTGATGATTTCACCCACGCGGCCGGCACCCACGGTACGGCCACCTTCGCGAATCGCGAAGCGCATGGTCGGTTCCATGGCGATCGGGGTGATGAGCTCAACCTCGAGGTTGATGTTGTCACCGGGCATCACCATTTCGACGCCTTCAGGAAGCTTGATGCTGCCGGTCACGTCGGTGGTGCGGAAATAAAACTGAGGACGATAGTTCGAGAAGAACGGGGTGTGGCGGCCGCCTTCTTCTTTCGAAAGAACGTAGATCTCGGACTTGAAGACCGTGTGGCCCTTGACGGTGCCGACCTTGGCGATGACTTGGCCACGCTCAACCTGGTCTTTTTTGAGACCACGAACGAGGAGACCGACGTTGTCACCGGCACGACCTTCGTCGAGCAGCTTGCGGAACATTTCGATGTCGGTGACGGTGGTCTTCTGCGTGTCGCGGATACCAACGATTTCGACTTCTTCCATCTTCTTGACGATACCGCGCTCGATACGGCCGGTGCAAACCGTTCCACGACCTTCGATCGAGAACACGTCTTCGATCGGCATGAGGAAGGTTTTGTCAATCGGACGCTCAGGCTCGGGGATGTAGGAATCCACGGCGTCCATGAGTTTCATGATGTTCGCCTTTTGAGCTTCGTCGCCTTCAAGAGCGGCCTTGGCCGAGCCCATGACGATCGGGATGTCATCACCCGGGAATTCATACATGGAGAGCAAATCGCGCACTTCCATTTCGACGAGTTCGAGGAGCTCGGCGTCGTCCACAAGGTCAACCTTGTTCATGAAAACCACGAGAGCGGGAACGCCGACCTGACGGGCAAGCAGGATGTGCTCGCGGGTCTGTGGCATCGGGCCGTCCGCAGCGGAAACAACGAGGATGCCGCCGTCCATCTGGGCCGCGCCGGTGATCATGTTTTTCACATAGTCGGCGTGACCGGGGCAGTCCACGTGGGCGTAATGGCGCTTGACGGTTTCATATTCCACGTGGGCGGTGTTGATGGTGATACCGCGCTCACGTTCTTCAGGAGCTGCGTCGATGTCGGCGTAGCTTTTCTTTTGGGCAAGGCCGTGGTCAGCGAGCGTGTTGGTGATCGCTGCAGTGAGGGTGGTTTTGCCGTGGTCGACGTGACCGATGGTTCCGATGTTAACGTGCGGCTTGTTGCGCTGGAATGATTCTTTAGCCATGGTGGTTGTTGTTCTTCTTGAGACGATTGAGATTATTCGAGATTGCCCTGGAGCTCGCGGGGGGAATTGAACCCCCGACCTCATCCTTACCAAGGATGCGCTCTACCCCTGAGCTACGCGAGCAATCTGATATGTGATGCTCCACCTTCAACCCGACAAAAACACCGCGGCCGATCTCAAAAAGACGAGACTAGACGCGGCACCCCTGACTTGCTGTGGGGAAGAGCGGCGGGACCTTAGCAAAGCCGGTCACTCTGTCAAAAAAAATCTCAATGAAAAGAAAATTTATCCAAATCCCCTGAAAATGTAAGGATCAGGAGGCGGAAGCTCCCGCCTCAGGCACCATGATCGAGAGCCTTCGGATGGCCAAACAGGTGCCGGTTTCCGCATCCACGTCCACAATCACGCCGCACAAGCGGACCGGACCTTTCGCGATCGGGAAACGCGTGGGCATTCCCGATTTGAAGCGCCAGACCACTGACTCGATGCTGCGTCCGAGCACGGATTCCTCCGGCCCGCACATTCCGGCGTCGGTGAGGTAGCCGGTGCCGCCGGGAAAAATGTTCTCATCCGCGGTTTGCACGTGGGTGTGGGTGCCGACGACGAGCGAAACCTTCCCGTCGAGCATCCGGCCCATCGCGATTTTCTCACTGGTCGTTTCCGCATGGAAATCAAGCACGATGATCTTCACCCCGTTCGCCCGCAGACGCTCCGCTTCCTTTTCCACGGCGAGATACGGGTTTTCCAAAGGCGGTTGGATGAATGAGCGACCCTGTGCCTGGATCACGCCGATCCGGCCTTTTGCGGTCTCCAAAACCACGCTGCCGGCTCCCGGCGTGCCTTCCGGATAATTCAGCGGACGCAGCAACCGCGGCTCCGTCGGGAAATAATCGACGATTTCCTGCTGGTCCCACACATGGTCGCCCGTCGTGATGACCGCCGCGCCGGCCCGCAGCAGGTCGATCGCGATTTTCGGCGTGATCCCCTTCCCTCCCGCCGAATTTTCACCATTCACGATGCAAAAATCGAGTCCCTCTGACTGTTTAAGGAGCGGCAACTGCTCGATCACCGCCTTGCGTCCAGGCTCGCCAACAACATCACCGAGAAATAAAATACGAATTGCTGGCATAAATAATGGAGTCCTGCGGGAAAATTCCACATTCATCCGCTTCCCGACAATCCTATTTCCTGAATGAGCCTATTCTCCAAGCGTGATCGCCCGCTTTTCGTCCTCGCAATCGTGCTGCTGGTCGTCGTTGCGTATTTCGTCTCACGCCCCGCTCCACCGCCTGTCCCGGCGACTCCGCCGCCCGCGCCACCGCGCCCGGCGCTCTCGATGCTCGCCCTCCCGCCGGACTGGCGCGCGCTGGAAATCTACCAGAATACCATCACCCGCGAGGAGTTCGAGTGGCTGCTCACCACGGTTTTCACCACCGGCAACGCCTGGCAGACGTGTATCGCCATCGACGCCACCGAGGCCCGCATTCAAACCGGCAACTCCCCCGCCGATGAAATCTTCCACCTTCGCTTCGCCCCCGCGGAATCCGCCGCCCCCCGTCATTGGCGCTCCGCCAAAGAACTCCCGCCGACCTCTCCGGAAAAGCCCCTCGCCGACCTGAAAATCGCCATCGACCCCGGCCACATCGGCGGCGAGTGGGCGAAACTCGAGGAACGCTGGTTCGTCGTCGGCAGCGGCACACCCGTGCAGGAAGGCGACATGACCCTCCTGGTCGCGAACCTCCTCAAACCGCGGCTCGAAGCCCTCGGCGCGACCGTTTCCCTCGTCCGCGACAAGACCGAACCCGTCACCTCCATCCGCCCGGACGCCCTGCTCTCGCTCGCCCAGGATTCCACCGCCGGATCGCCCCAAAAACTCGCCGAGCGCCTCTTCTACCGCACCGCCGAAATCCGCGCCCGCGCCGACCTCGTCAACCAGTCGCTCAAGCCCGACCTCGTCCTCTGCCTCCACTTCAACGCCGAAGCCTGGGGCGACCCTAACCAACCCATTCTCATCGACCGCTCCCACCTCCATCTTCTGCTGAACGGTGCCTACACCGACGAGGAAGTCCTGCTCGCCGACCAGCGTTTCGCCCTGCTCCAAAAACTCCTCCAACGCACCCATCAGGAAGAAGTCCTCGTCGGAGCCACCGTCGCCGGGACCTTCGCCGAGATCAGCTGTCTGCCAGCCTACGCCTACCCGGCCGAGTCCAAAACCGTCCGCCCCGTCGCCGGCCAGCCCTACCTCTGGGTCCGTAACCTGCTCGCCAACCGACTCTACGACTGCCCCGTCATTTTCATGGAACCCTACGTCATGAACTCCACCATCGACCACGCCCGCATCCAGGCAGGCGACTACGGCGGACTCCGCGAAATTTCCGGAAAACTCCAGCCCTCGATCTTCCACGAATACGCCGACGCGCTCGCCGAAGGGCTGGCAAGACACTACCGCCGCTCACGGCCAACACCCCGTTAGAAGCGCCCGTTCTCGGCACGCTCTTTGGCATACACCGGTGCCAGGCTGACGATGCAGCAGATCGCCAGCACCAGACAACTGAGCCGGGTCGCCGGAAACTCGTTCCCCACCACGAACATTCCCAAAAACCCGATCCCCTCGGAAAACGCCAGACCCACGATCATCGCCGGCAGCTTCCTGGGAACCGACTTGATGCGCGGGATCCAAGTGAACCGGATCGCCAATGCCGCGAGCGCCAGACCGCCCGCCACCGCCAGCACCCACTGCGGCGGATTTCCCTGATCCACCCCTTTCGGAATCCCTCCGCCCACGAAAAACTGGATCGCCACCAGCCCTTGCAGAATCGCGAACCAGATGATCCAGAACACAAGAACAGTCGGCGGCTTGGGAGAGTCTTGTTGGGGAATCACGAGCGGAAACTGCCAAGCGCCGTTCCTGAGCTCAAGCCCCAAGATCCCGGCTTCCGCGCCAAGCTCACTCCAAAACCATCCACCGGTGCATCGTCACCCGCGAGTTGAACCAGGAAATCTCATCCCGCACCGCATGGCCGACGATCACCTTGGCCGCCAGCGGATCCGCCTGAATCCATTTTCCGTCGCGGAGATAAACCATCACATGCCGGCCATCCGCGGTCACCGCCAGATCTCCCAGCGAAAGGTTGCTGAAATCCAAATCCCGCAGCTTCCCGCTCACCCCCAGCGGGCGGGTGAATCCCCGCGATGAATAACAGCCGGTGAAATTGACGAATCATCCCCGTGTCATCTTCCGGCTTGGAGTGATTTACGAGTGAGAAACCCGCCTTCATGGAAATTTCACGCGGGCTTCATGGACTTCCATGCCTCCTTAAAACTCCACAAACCACCTTTGACGTGCGCCCGTTGAAGAAGCACATTCCGCCCGCCATGGCCTTCGCCGATGTATTTCCCGATCTCTTGAAACGCCCGACGCCGTTGATGCGGCGGTTCCTGCAGCTCGTTTCCGAGGAAACCGGCGGCCCGCTCGAAGCGCTGGCTCGGCAAAGCCAGCAGGTGACGCGGCGGCATTTCGGCAAGACGATGCGCTTGTTCGCCCCGCTCTACGTCTCCAACGAGTGCGTCAACAACTGTAGCTACTGCGGCTTCTCGCGCGATGCCGGGATTTTCCGGACAACCCTAACGGTGGACCAGGTGGTGACCGAGGCGCGGCATCTCCACGGGCTCGGATTCCGCAACGTCCTGCTCGTCGCCGGCGAGCACCCGAAGTTCGTCTCCGACGGCTATCTGCAAAACTGCCTCGACGCGCTCAAGCCGTTCATCCCCACCCTCGCCCTCGAAGTCGGGCCGATGGAGGACGACCAATACGCGGAAATCGTCGGCCACGGCGCGGAAGGGCTCGTCGTTTACCAGGAAACCTATCAGCGCGAGACCTACACCCAGCTCCACACCGCCGGGCCGAAGAAGAACTTCGACTGGCGGCTGGACTGCCCGGAGCGGGCGTATGCCGGCGGCTTCCGGCGCATCGGGATCGGCGCGCTGTTCGGGCTGGCGAACTGGAAATCCGAGGCGCTCGCGCTGTGCGCCCACCTGGAGTATTTATACAAACATTGCTGGAAGGCGCAGTTCACCGTCGCCTTCCCGCGGATGCGGCCGTATGCGGGAAATTACGAATACCAGCCGGACCCGGATCTCTATCTGCCGGACAGGGAGTTCGTGCGCCTCATCGCGGTCTTCCGGCTGCTTTTCCCGCAGGTCGGCATCGTCGTCTCCACCCGCGAGCCCGCGCCGTTGCGGGACGCGATCGCCACGCTCGGCGTCACCCACATGTCCGCCGGGGCCAAGACCGAGCCGGGCGGCTACACCGGCGCGGGCAGCGACGACCTGCACCTCACGGTGAAGGGCCGCCGCGTGGAGCTCACCGAAAGATCCGGCTGCGAGAAGGCGACCGAGCAGTTTCAAATCCACGACACCCGCAGCCCGGCCGAGGTCGCCGCGATGCTGCGCGGGCAGAACCTCGATCCGGTGTGGAAAGACTGGGACGAGTCGCTGCTGGCGCTCGCGTGATCGAAGAGCGTGTTCCGGCTGAGACAGCCGGGACGCATTCCCAAAACCGTCTTTGACGGAACGACGATCTATCGGCAGCCTGTGACCGCCAGCACCAGGCTTCCCGCAGTCCTCAATTTGCTGGGAGCGGTCATCTCACCCTGCTGGCCTCGACGTGGTTCGCGCAAGGAATCATCGTCCGGGAAGCCCGCCAATTCGCTTTGAGCAAGACGCGGACCTACTTGGAACCGGCAATCCCGAAGGCGGAGAAAATCAGCCGTGAAATCGCTGCATACCGCGAATCGCCGAACGAGTGGCTGCTGGAAATCGCAGAAGGAGCCAGCGACCGGGCACGCGATTTCGAATTTCCTGAAGTCAGAAATCCGCTCGCACGCACGGCTCTGGATTTCATGTACGCGCGTTCGCACTTTTCCGATTGTCTCAGTCGGAACACTTCCCCATTGGAAAATCCCCGGCCTTTTCCACCAGGAAATCAGTTGCGACAAAATCAAAGCGCCGTAAACATTGCCCCATGAATTCGGACATTCTCTCGCTCGCCCAAGTCGGCCTCGCTCCCGGCGGTTTTTCGATGACCTACATCGTCATCATCGGCGTTTCCATGCTGGCGAGCTTCCTGATCAGCGGCACGCTCAAGCGCCGGTTCAACGAGTATTCGCAAATCCCGATCCGCATGACCGGCGCGCAGATCGCCGAGGCCATGCTCCGCCAGCACGGGATCAACGACGTCCAGGTCATTTGCACGCCCGGCCACCTCACCGACCACTACGACCCGACGAAAAAGACCGTCAATCTCAGTGAATCGGTCTATTCGGTCAACTCCGTGGCCGCCGCCGCCGTTGCCGCCCACGAATGCGGCCACGCCGTCCAGCACCAGCAGGCTTACCATTGGCTCGGACTCCGCTCGAAGCTCGTGCCTGCCGTCGAGTTCTCCAGCAAGATGCTTAACTGGCTGATGATCATCGGTATTCTCGGCATTGGCGTGGCCCACAGCCCGATGATGCTGTGGGCGTGGGTGGTGCTTTTCGGAGTCACCACGGTTTTCTCGGTCGTCACGCTGCCCGTCGAGTTCGACGCCAGCCGCCGCGCGCTGGCTTGGATGGAAACCAGCGGAGTCGCCGCCAGCATGGAGCACGACAAGGCGAAGAACGCGCTGTTTTGGGCCGCCATGACTTACTTTGCCGCCGCCGTCGGCTCGATCGCCCAGCTCGCCTATTTCCTGATGATGGCCCTCGGCGGCCGCCGGGATGAGAATTGACCGGGCCGTTTGGCGCTTGCCCGCAGGCGGAGCGGCGGGACATGGTCGGTGCAGGCCATGAAGGAACTCATCGAAGAACTCGAACGCTGGGGAGCGGATGTGATCTTCGGGCGCGCCAAGGGCCTGCGGGCGGCGCTGATGCGGTTTGCGATGCTGGCGCTTTCCGGGGTTTTCCGGATGATCGTGCAAATCCGGCTGTGGCGCTACCGCAGTGGCTGGCGCGCGCAGCATCATTTGGGGACGCAGGTGGTGGCCATCGGCAATATCACGGTGGGCGGCACGGGCAAGACGCCGGTGGTCGAGTTGCTGGCGAAATCGCTGCGCGACCGGGGAAGGCGGGTGGCGATCCTTTCCCGCGGCTACAAGAGCAAGAAACTCGACCGGCCGCAGAAGTGGCAGGATTCGAACGGGCGCGCGATTCCGGAAGATAAGATGCCCAAGGTCGTTTCGACGGGCAGCGCGCTGTTGCTGGATTCCAAATACGCGGGCGACGAGCCGTTCATGCTCGCCCGGAATCTCGACGGCGTGGCGGTGGTGGTGGACAAGAACCGGGTGAAGGGCGGGCTTTTCGCCGTCGGCCAGCTCGCCGCGGACACACTGCTGCTCGATGACGGGATGCAATATCTCGATCTCGCGCACTCGATCGACATCGTGCTGGTGGACGCCGGTTCGCCGTTCGGCACGGAGGCGCTGCTGCCGCGCGGAACGCTGCGCGAGCCGCCGAAAAACCTGCGGCGCGCGAGTTACATCCTCATCACCAAGTGCACCGGCAGCTCGAACGAGGCGCTGGTTTCCCGCATCCGGAAATACAACAAGACGGCGGAAATCATCGAGTGCACGCACGGGCCGATCTATCTGGAAAACGTCTTCACGCGCGAGCGGCAGCCGCTGGAGTTCCTCAAGGACAAGTGGGTCGGGGCGATCAGCGCGATCGCTGTGCCCGAGGCCTTTGAGGGCTCGCTGGCAAAACTCGGCGCGCGGGTGGAAATCCAGCGGCGTTTTTCCGATCACTACCGGTTTTCCCGCAAGGAGGTGGAGCATTTCATGCAGCGCTGCGTGGAGCGGGACATGGAGTTGATCGTGACCACGGAGAAAGACGCGGTGCGTTTTCCCAAGCCGGCCTCGATCGACGTGCCGGTCTATTTCCTGCGGATCGAGGTGGAGATTCTCAAAGGCCGGGAAATCTGGGACGACTTGGTCATGCGGATTTGCAACCCGCCACCGGTGTTCCAGTCGGTGCTGCGGAATAGGCACGCCTACCGGCCATGAACGTGGCGGCGGTTTCCAACCGCCAAGCCTTTTCCTTGATACCGGACCGTTCTCGAAGCCAGCCAGCTTGCTGTCTTGGGACAGGTGATGAAGGACGCCGCTAACAGCACATTCGGTCAGAGGAGGCTGGATTTGTTTTCGTTGGAACTCAATTCCGCCCAGGGCGGGGAGGACTTTGGATAAGGTTTGATCGGTAGCCCTGGCTGGCGTGGAATGCGGGTGCGCCCATGAAGCTCTACCGGCTATTTCCCAAGCTCCGCCATCTCGCGGACTTGCGGACGCTTGTGTTCGTGGTGGTGGCCTTGGTGTTGCTGGGCGGCTCGTGGAGCCGCTTGCTGCGGAATCCCCTGGCGATGGCGGCTTCTTGTCTGATGGCCTTCGTGTGCTGCATCATCGCCCACAACCACATGCACCAACCGGTGTTTCACGGGCGTTTCTGGAACCGCGTTTTCCAGGTCTTCCTGATGTTCGGCTCCGGGCAGCCGCCGACCGGGATCATCACGGCACACAACGAACGGCATCACGGGAACCCGGATTCCGAACACGATTTCGTCCGCACCAGCTTGGTCGGCTCGCGCTGGAATTTCGTCAACCTGTTGGTGTTCCCATTTCGATCGGTGGTGGCGATGGTCCGCGAGAAATCAAACGATCTGGCAAAATGGAAAATCTCGCGACCTCGGCTTTACCGGCAGGCGGTGTTGGAGCGCTCGGTTTTTTACGCCGCACTAATTTTGTTAGCAATTGTCGATTGGCAGGCGACCCTGCTGTTTCTAATACTGCCGTGGCTAGGAGCGCAGCTGACGCTGGTGGGGATAAACCTGTTGCAACTCCAGGACTGCGACACCGCATCGGAATACGATCACTCGCGGAATGTCACGGGCGTGGTGGCGAACTGGATTCTGCTCAACAACGGCTTCCATACCGCGCATCACCTTCGCCCGTCGCTGCACTGGAGCCTGCTGCCGGACTTCCACCGTCGCCAGGTGGTGCCGCGAATGAATCCGGCGCTGGATCACCGGACTTTCCTCGGCTTGCTCATCGAACGCTTGCGCCGCCCGCCCGTTTCCCATGCCCGCTGAAGCCGCCACCACCCGTCCGGCAATCGATTTTTCCCGGCCGTTCCTTCCGGCCCGGTTGACGACTCTGGCGCACGCGCCTTCTTGGAAATCGTTAAAAACACGCCACCAACTCCGCTACACGCAACTCTACGCACTCTATCTAAACGAGCAAACGGTGTTTTTCGAGGAACTGCTGGCGACCAACGTGCTGCCTGCGCTTTACCAACGCCCGGACCGGATCGGCGAGGAACTCGCGGAGGATTTGCAGCGCTTCGAGGCCGAGGAGCGGCGACATTCAAGCTGGTTCCGCGAGATAAACCGGCGGGGCGATCCGGACCGCTTTTCACTGGACGAGGGGACCTATGTCTTCATCCCGGCCGATGCGCGGATGCGGGCGGTGACGGCTTGGTTCGCGCGCCGTCCCTTCGCCTTTCCCTGCTGGATCTGGCTGATGTTGTTGCAGGAGGAACGATCGATCTCGGTGGCGCGGGAATGCTTGGCCAAGGACAGCGGACTGGAGCCCGAGTTTGTCGCGCTGCACCGCAAACACATGGCGGACGAAGTGGATCACGTGCATTGGGACATCAAACTCGTCGAGCAAGTGTGGCTGCCAATGCCAATGTGGAAACGCCGGCTGCAAACGCGGATTTTCGGCGTGATGATGGCGGAGTTTTTCACCGCGCCGAAGCGGGCGGGCAAGGCGGTCTTGCAGGCCTTGCTCGATGAGTTCCCCGAACTCGCGCGGCTAGGGAAGGATCTCCATCGCGAGTTGGGAGCGCTTGCAACATCGCGCGATTATCATGCCAGCCTTTACAGCCGGGAAATCACGCCGCGCGCTTTCGCGTTGTTCGATGAACTACCGGAGTTTAAAAACATCGGCCGACACCAGAACGACCGCCAGCGCGGTGCGGGCAGTGAGCGATTTGAAATCAAGCACCGTCCGGCATTTCAACCAGGCCCATACGAAACGCGCCGTCTGCACGGTGAACGCGGCATAAAACAACGTGTAATAACTTTGGCGGAAATGAAACCCGAGATCGATCACCGAAATCGCCGCCGCAATGCCGATCTGCGCCCGACGGCCGACCGGCGAAGTCGCCGGATCGGTCAGCATGTAGAAAGTGAACAAGAAAAACGCAGGCGCGCTGAGCGTGCCGAGCCAGATCGCCTCGGGCGGCACGTGATGCCGCATCACCCAGGCGCGCAACCCGGTTTGCATGAGATAGAAAACCAGAAATGATCCGACCATCCAACTGCGGCCGATCCGCGGCATGAACACCACCATCGCCAATCCCGCCAGAAACAACGCGATCGCCCAGGTGCCGCCCCATTGATAGGCCGGCGCCGGCGAGACCAGACCGCCGCCGAGCGCCATGCTCGCGATCAGTCCGAACAAGGCCGGGTTATAGGCGTGCCGGCCATTGACCGTGAACAAATGCTTCGAGCCGATCGCTAACAAAGGCGGCAGCATCGGCAACCAAGTGCTCGACCCACAATCAAGCAACAGCGAAAGACCGCAGCCAGTGATCAGTCCGCTCCACGGAAATCCGCCCCGCTTGCGCAGCAGCCGATCGAGCAGGAAATCCGCAACGACGGCGGTGCTCACCGTCAGCGCGACCTGCCACGGCGTCCGCCCGAAACCGAGAAATGCCAGGCCACAGACGACGTAGGTGCCGAGCAGCAGCGCGAACCACGGCCGGGGATCACTTTTCAGCGATGTTTTGTCATGCATCGCGGGCAGCAAGTCCGGAGAGTTCTCCCCGGGGCCATTCGCAATTTCGAGAACTCCGAGCCCGGAAACGCGGACCTTAAAGTGTTCGCTTGAACATTAAAAAAATGCCCTTAGGGTCCCGCCATGGCCTTGCCGGCAGTGGAGATTTTACGACAGCAATTGCGCGACAAGTTCCCGCAAGCCCATGGCTTGCGGCCGGAGCCGGTGTCGCCCGCACCGCGGGGAAAGCCTTTCCGCGCCGAGGCTTTTCCCCTCGGAGCCATCTCGGAAGTCGTGCCTGCGGGACCCGGCGCGGGCGTCGCCCTGCTGGTGGCCGGGCTGCTTGGCGAGCCCGCGGAAACAAGCCCGCACCCGGAGCTGGTGCTCGTCGATGGCGCGGATGCCTTCGATCCCGGTTCCTTCACCGGCGCGGCTTGCTCGAAGCTGTTATGGGTCCGCTGCGGCTCGGCGCTGGACATGCTCAAGGCGGCGGATTTGCTCGTTCATGACGGCAACCTGCCGTTCGTGCTGCTGGATGCGACCGGCGTGGCGCGGCGCGATCTCAACTCGCTTCCGGCGGCGGCCTGGTGGCGGCTGAAACAAGCGGTCGAGCGCACCGGCGGGCGGCTGGTCGTGCTGGCCGCCTTCCCGCTGGTGCCGTGCGCGAGTCTGCGGCTGTCGCTCTCCGCCGGGCTTTCGCTGCATGATTTCGACCGCCCGCGCGGCGAGTTGCTAGAGCGCCTGCACGCCGTCCCGGAGCAAATCCGCCGCGCCACCTGACCGCCATGTTCGCCGCGCTCCATCTCCCGGATTTCCCGGTCGCCGCCGCCTTGCGGAGCCAGCCCGCGGCGCGGGATTTCCCCTGCGCCATCCTCGCCGTGCGGGGGGCGCGTGATCCGCAGGAAAAACTGCCGCTGCTTTCGATCAACCGCGCCGCGCGCAGGGCGGGCATCGGGCCGGGCTGGCCGCTCAACCGGGCGCTCGTCCGCTGCCCGGACCTGCGGGTGATCCCGCGCGATCCGGCGGCGGAAACCGCCTTGCGGGACGAACTCGTCTTCCTCGGCGAGTCGCTCACGCCGGATGTCGAGATGACGGCGGCGGATTCGGTGACGCTCGATCTATCATGTCGGACGGCGCCGGTGTGCGCGGCCTTGAACGGCTTGTCGCTGGCTGGCGCGGAAGTCCATCACGCCCGCGCGGACACGCCCGACCTCGCCGATCTGGCCGCCCGACACGAGGCGACGCGGGGACGCGTCGTTTCTCTCGCGGATCTCGCGCCGTTGCCGCTCGGCGCGCTCGGTTCGATCTCGCAAGACCCCGCTGCGCTCGCGCTGCTGGATTTATGGGGGCTGCGGACGCTGGGAGATTTCATAAAACTGCCGCGGCAAGCCCTCGTCGAGCGGCTTGGCCCGGAACCGGGGAGATGGCACGACATTCTCCACGGCAAATCCTGCCGCCTGCTGTGCCTCCATCGGCCGCCGGAATCCTTCGCGCAGACGTTCGATTTCGAGGACGCCGTGGTCTCGCTCGAGCCCGTGGTTTTCGCCCTCAAACGGCTGCTGCACACCCTCGCCGGGCGGCTCGCGTCACGGCATCTGGCCGCGAGCCGGCTGGATTTCAGGCTCATCCTGGAATCCGGCGGCGAGCTGGCGCGGCGGATCCGGCTGCCCGAGCCGCAGACCGCCGTCGAGGGGATGTTAGCACCGCTGCAGACCTTGTTGGAATCGCTGCGGCCCGACGCCGCGGTGGCGGCATTGCAGCTCGATGCCGAGACGAGCTTCGCCACGGCGGCGCAGCGCGAATGGTTCGGCCGGCACCTGCCGCAGCCGGAACGCTGGGCGGAAACGCTGGCGAAACTCGAAGCGCTGCTAGGCCCGGGACGCGTCGGCATCCCGGTGCCGGCGGAGTCGTTTTCGCCGGACGCCTTCAGCCTGCTCCCGGCGGCGGGAAACCGGGTGGCGCCCACAAATCCGTTAGCCCGGCCGGACTGCCCGGTGCCCTTGCACCGGTTCCGCCCGCCCCGTGAAATCGCGGTGGCCTACGAATCGCGCGGCCGCCAGCCGTGGCCGATGGCACTGCTCAACGGCCCGCATCCGGGCGAAATCACCGGCCGCCGCGGCCCCTTCCCGGCGTCCGGCGCGTGGTGGGAACCGGCCGGAGCGTGGCAGCGGCTGGAGTGGGACGTCCAGCTGGCGGGCGGCCATCTGCTGCGGCTCGTTTTCCAAACGCCGGACCGCTGGACACTCGACGGGATTTACCGATGAAACCGGAGTTCGCAGAGCTGCACGCGCATTCCGCCTTCTCGTTCCTGCTAGGCGCGAGCCAGCCGGAAACCATGATCCGGCGCGCCGCGGAACTCGGCTACGAAACCATCGCCATCACCGACCGCGCGGGCTTTTACGGCTCCGCCCGCGCCCACCACGCGGCCAAGGAATGCGGCGTCCGCGCGGTGGTCGGCAGCGTGCTCGATCTGCCGGACGGGACGCGCTTTCCGGTGCTTTGCGCCTCGCGCGACGGCTATCGGGCGCTGTCGCGGCATCTCACGGACCGCCACCTGCTGCCGGGCGAAGATCACGGGTTTTCTGCAACAGGAAACCATCTGCTCGCCCTCACCGGCGACCGCGACGGACCGCTCTGCCGTCCCTTGCTGGCCAACGACCGGCAGGGCGCGCTGCGCGCCGCCGAGCACTTGACCGGGCTTTTCGGCCGGGCCAACGTCTATGTGGAAATTCACCGCCACGGCCTGCGGGACGACGGCCGGCTGAACCGCGAGCTCGTCGATCTGGCGGCCCATCTCCGGCTGCCGCTGTTAGCCAGCAACGCGCCGCTGCACGCGACGCGCGGCGACCGCCGGCTGGCGGACGCCTTCGCCTGTCTCCGCCACCACCTGCCGCTCGACCGGGCGGGCCGCCTGCTCGCGCCCAACGGCGAGCGGCATTTGAAATCCCCGCGTGAAATGGCGGCGCTGTTTTCCGACCTGCCAGAAGCTGTTGGAAACACGCTGCGCCTCGCGGACCGGATCGGCTTCACCCTGGAAAACCTCGACTACCGCTTCCCGGATTTCCCGGACGGCCGGGGGAACCCGCTTTCGCTCACCGAGCAGACGACGCTTCTGCGCCGCCACGCCTACGCCGGCGCCTCGCGGCGTTACGGGATTTGCAGCGAGCGGGTGAAAAACCAGATGGAGCACGAGCTGGCGATGATCCACCGCTTGGGATTTCCCGGCTATTTCCTCATCGTCCACGACCTCGTCGAGTTCGCCCGCGGCCGCGGCATCCTCTGCCAGGGCCGCGGCTCGGCGGCGAACTCGGTGGTCTGTTACGCGCTGGGCATCACCGCGGTCGATCCCGTCGGCAGCGGACTGTTGTTCGAGCGCTTTCTATCCGAAAACCGCCGGAGCTGGCCGGACATCGACATCGACTTCCCCTCCGGCGGACGGCGCGAGGAAGTGATCCAGCACGTTTTCAAAAAATACGGCGCGCGCAACGCGGCGATGACCGCCAACGTCATCACCTACCGGCCGAAATCCGCGTTCCGGGAAATGAGCAAGGTGCTGGGTTTCCCGCCCTCGGTGGCGGAGCGGTTTTCCGGCAGCGCGTCTTCTTCCGAGGGCGGAAAGGCGGCGTTCGAGGAGCGCGTCGCCGGTATTTTGCCGCCGTCGCATCCACGGCTGCCGGCGCTTTGCCATCTCTATGATGCCGTGCTCGGGATGCCGCGCCACCTCGGCCAGCACTCCGGCGGGATGATCGTCTGCGACCACGGGCTCGACGCGGTGGTGCCGTTGCAACCCGCCACCATGCCGGGGCGCACCGTCGTCCAGTGGGACAAGGACGACTGCGAGGACATGGGGATGGTGAAAATCGACCTGCTCGGGCTCGGCATGTTAGCCGCGCTCGAGCACGCCTTGGAAATCCGCTCCCGCCTCGGCCAGCCGCTCGATCTGGCGGCGATCCCGAAGGACGATCCGGCGGTTTTCGAGATGCTTTCCCGCGCCGACACCATCGGCACTTTCCAGGTCGAGAGCCGCGCGCAGATGGCCACCTTGCCGGTCATGCGGCCTCGGACGTTTTACGATCTCGCCATCCAGGTCGCCATCATCCGGCCCGGCCCGATCGTGGGCGACCTCGTCCACCCCTACCTGAACCGGCGCAACGGCCGCGAGAAAATCGACTGCATCCACCCCGCTTGTGAGGAAATCCTGGCGCGCACGTTAGGCGTCCCGTTGTTTCAGGAACAAGTGCTGCGGATGGCGATGGCGGTGGCCGGATTCAGCGGCGCGGAGGCCGACGAACTCCGGCGGGCGATGGCCTTCAAGCGCAGCGACGACCGCATGGAAAACGTCACCGCCAAGCTCCGCCTGCGGATGAGCGAGCGCGGAGTCGCGGCCGAGGTGCAGGAGAAAATCGTCGCGTCTATCGACTCGTTCGCGCTCTACGGATTTCCGGAGAGCCACGCCATTTCCTTCGCGCTCATCGCCTACGCGAGCTGCTGGCTCAAGGTCCACCACCCGGCGGAATTCTACGCGGGGCTCGTCAACCACCAGCCGATGGGTTTCTACTCGGTCAACACGCTGCTGCAGGACGCGCAACGCCACGGCATCCGCATCAGGCCGGTTTCGTGTATCCGGAGCGGCGAGCTAACGGAGGTGGAAAACGCCGCCACCCTGCGCCTCGGCCTGCACCGCATCAAAGGCTTGTCCGTTGCGACCAGGGGCCGGATCATCGGCGAAAGGGAAAAATCACCGTTTTCCTCGCTGGAGGATTTCCTCGCGCGGGTGCGGCCGGGCGCGAAGGAAAAGCGCGCGCTCGCCCAGGCCGGCGCTTTAAACGGGCTGCCGGAAATCGACCACCGCCGCGAGGCTTTGTGGCAAGTCGAGCTGCCCTTGCACGACGACCTGCTGCTGCCGCGCCGCCCGGTCCGGCACGGGATTCTTCCAGTCATGTCGGCGGCGGAGCGCTTGTCGGCCGACTTCGCCACGCAAGGAGCCAGCACCGGCCCGCACCCGATGTTTCTCTGGCGGGAACATCATGGCACTCGCGACATTCTACGCGCCAGCGATTTACAAAACCTCCCGCACGGCATTCCCGTCACCGTCGCCGGCATGGCGATCTGCCGCCAACGGCCCGGCACCGCCAAGGGACATTGCTTCATTTCTCTCGAAGACGAGACCGGCATCGCCAACCTCTTCGTCCCGAAAACCACGTTTCACCGCCTGCGGGGCGTGATCACCAGCGAGCCGTTTCTCCGGGTGGAGGGCATTCTCCAGCGCTCCGAGGGCGACCAGCCCACTGTCTATGTCTTCCACATCGAGGCGCTGTCCGGGATCGAGCCGGAGCACGCCGCGCGGTCGCATGATTTCCACTGACGCCCTTAAAACGTCATCGGCGGATGTTGAAGGGGGAACCTACAACATCCGCCGACTTGTTTTGGGGGGAGTGCGTCGTGGTCCGCGTCACTTTGGGGGGAGATGTGACAGCGGCGACACCCAAGATGTATCTCATTTCCGGCCACAAACCATGACGTGATCGCGTAGGGATGAATCCTTTTTCATCCGGAAATCCGATTCCCCCGCCCGCCGAGTCGGCGGAGGTTGGAGGGGGAACCCACAACCTCCGCCGACTGGTCTTTGGGGGGAGATTTTTCGGGGGGAGATCACCCGCTCACGGCAAGCACTGGGGGGCTGCGTTTGCCGTGAATCACGGGATCTTGTTTTCCCTGCTTCCGCCCGCACGCCGTGGCGTGGAACTTTCGCAAGGATCATTAATTCATCATTTATCGAAGATGAGTTCAAGCAATTTCCCACACTAAATCCAAAGTCAGGGCCGGAGAGAAAACTGTGAGGTGCCGCAAAACGGCGAGGCACCGCATTCTCCTAATTTTTTCCAAATTAGGAATTGGATTGATACTCGGGGCATTTGCTCCTAATTTGCTCCTAGTTTTCCAAAGCTTAGGAGCAAATCATGAAATTCCCCCAATCGCCACCTGCCTGGCAACCGCTGATGGATCGTGCGATCCAGCAGGGGAAGGGAGACGCGTTCATGGAAATCAGCCATCAGGAGAACCTGAGGCCGGACCGGTATTTGCACTGGGATGATTTCCGCTACCGTGCTGCGGACAAGGACGGCCTGACGAAAGAAGAGCAGTGGGCGGCGATCCGGATGGGGCGGGCGATGCGTTCCCAGCCGCTGCCGTTGCTGGACACGAAAGGGCAGCCGTTCACCTTTTTTCTGACTCCGAAGGCTTACGGGCTGCTTCGGGAAATCGACCTCCACTGCGGGGCCGCGCCGTCCGGGAGCGCCGTGGTGCGGGAGGAAGCGAGCCGCCATCAGTTCGATTCGCTGATGGAGGAGGCGCTGACGTCGAGCCAGCTGGAGGGGGCGGTCGTCACCCGGTGGGAGGCCCGGGAAATGGTCCGCAACCAGCGCCCGCCAGCCACCGAACACGAACGGATGGTGATGAACAACTACCGCACGATGCGACTGCTCACGGAGTTGAAAGAGCAGCCGCTCACTCCGGAGATGGTCCTGCGCATTCACCGTGAAGTGACGGCGGGCACCTTGAAGGACGCGGCGTATGAAGGAAAGCTCCGCGGCGCGGGCGACGACGTGCGGGTGGAGGACGAGGAGAGCGGCGAGGTGTTCCACACGCCGCCGGACGCATCCGCCCTGCCGGAGCGGATCGGGAAGCTTCGCGAGTTCGCTAACGAAGCCGGGATGACGGGCTTTCTCCATCCCGTGATCCGCTCCATCGTGCTGCATTTCTGGATCGCCTATGACCATCCGTTTGTGGATGGCAACGGCCGGACCGCGCGGGCTTTGTTCTACGGGTCAATGCTCCGGAACGACTACTGGCTAGCGGAGTATTTCTCCATCTCCCATGAAATTCTCAAGGCGCCCAAGCAATACTATCGGGCTTTCCTGCACACCGAAACCGATGGCAGCGATCTGAACTATTTCATCCTCCATCAGCTGGAGGTCATCTGCGCTTCGATCGCCACGCTCAAGGAATCCATCCGCACCAAACAGGAGGAAGCAGAGTCCCTGCGCCGGAATCTCGGGGCGGGTGGCGAGTTCAACCACCGCCAGATCGCGCTGCTCAAACATGCGCTCAAACATCCGTTCGCGGCTTACACCGTGGTCGGCCACCAGACGTCCCACGGCACTTCCAACCAGACGGCGAAAAACGACATCGCGGCCCTCGAAGCGAAGGGCTTTCTCCAGCGCGACAAGGTCGGCAAGGCGTTTGTTTACAGCCCGGCCCCGGATCTCGCGGGGAAACTGGGTTTGTGATAGTCACATCGATTCTATACTGGTAGATCTCCATCAGCTATGAAGCAGTCAAACCAAAGCGCCGGCCTGACAGGTGCCATCCGAGGCTGCGCCTCATGGCAGGACATCCAGAACAAGTGGCGGGATTTTCCGGAGAAACAGAAAGGCGATCTCTTCGAAGAGCTCGTCAAAGCCTAGCTCCAGCTGGACCCGGAATACGCCAGCAATCTCAAGCACGTCTGGCTGGGCGGTGAAGTCCCGCAAGCCATCGCCCGGAAACTCAGGCTCCCCGCCACCGACCAAGGCATCGACATCGTCGCCGAGACCCACGACGGCGAGTTCTGGGCGGTCCAAGTGCAAGTATCGCCAGGAAACGGATCACTCGCTGACCTGGCGCGATCTATCCACTTTCACCGGTCTCGCCTTCGGGGGCTGCCATGGATTTTCCTTCGGCGTCGTCTGCTCCACCACCGAGCGCTTCACCCATGTGCTCAAGGGTCAGCAACGCATCGGTTTCTGCGCGCTGGATGTCTGGCAGGCGCTCGATGCCGATTTTCTCAAACGCCTGCGGACCCACCTCGCCCACAAGCCAGCACCGCTGAAGCCGCTCAAACCCATGCCACACCAGAAGGGCGCGGTGAAGGACGGCCACGGGCATTTCGTCATCGAGAAATTCACGCGCGGCAAACTCATCATGCCCTGCGGCAGCGGCAAGAGCCTCACCGCGTATTGGATCGCCGGGGAACTCGGCGCCCGCAGCATCGTCATCGCCGTGCCGAGTCTCGCGCTCATCCGCCAGACGCTCAAAGTCTGGCTGCGCGAAACCCAGGCGAACCAACAGGAAGTCGAGTGGATCTTCGTGTGCAGCGACGAATCCGCCGGCCGCGTCGAGCGCGACGACAACGCCGTCCTCCGCCAGGACCTCGGCGTGCCCTGCCTCACCGATCCCAAGGAAATCGCCGCCTGGCTGAAACGCAAACACCCCGGCCTCACCGTCGTCTTCACCACCTATCAGAGCGGCGAGACCCTCGCCAAGGCCGCGCGCGCCGCCAAGTTCAGCTTCGATCTCGGCATCATGGACGAGGCGCACAAGACCGTCGGCGATGGCGAGAAGCTCTTCTCCCACCTGCTGCATGACAAGAACCTGCCAATCCGCCGCCGCCTGTTCATGACCGCGACCGAGCGGCGTTACGCGGGCCAGAGCGACACCGTGCTCAGCATGGATGATCCCGCCACCTACGGCGAATCCTTCCACCTGCTCTCGTTCAAGCGGGCGATGGAATACGACCCGCCCATTCTATCCGATTACAAGATCATCAGCATCGCCGTCTCGCGCGAGGAAGTCGCGGAACTGATCCGGAAAAACACTTTTGTCCGGCCCGACAAAGGCCCGTAGAACGAGGAAATCGAGGCTGACATGCTCGCGTCCCTCATCGCCCTGCGCAAGGCGATGAAGAAATACCCGATCCAACACGCCGTCTCCTTCCACGGCAGCATCCAGCGCGCGGAATTGTTCAAGACCCACAACGACGCCTTCAGCAAATCGTTCCGCAAATACGGCAAACTCGAAACCTTCCACGTCTCCGGCAAAACCCCCACCGGCACCCGCGCCCGAGTCATCGGCGAGTTCGCCCGAGCCGAGCGTGCCCTCATCACCAACGCCCGCTGCCTCACTTTGGCGGACCCGAAAGTTCGACCACGGAGGGGCTAAACTAAGCTGGTGTGGTGGGGCGCGGGAAAGAGATAGGTGATCA